>NZ_CP004021.1:886116-1192232 GCF_001021085.1 Candidatus Liberibacter africanus PTSAPSY
AATAAATTATTATGGTGACTTTCTAGTAATTTGAAGAATTTTGCTTTAGAATAAATGGTATTGAATGGACAGATCTATTCATATGAATCATCATTTTTTTGAAATGTTTTGTAGGGTATTCATTGAAGGATTATAGGTTATTTGAATGGCAGATGTTTTAAAAATTGGTGTTGCAGGACTTGGAACAGTAGGATCTGCTTTGATTCGGAATATTCAAGAACGAGAAGAAATATTAAAAGATACCAATCAATGTTCATTTGTTGTTTCTGCTGTAAGTGCTCGTGATAAAGATATTGATAGGGGTATAAATTTCCTCACAGCTGAGTGGTTCGACGATCCTTTGGAAATGGCCAGTAAGGCAGATATTGATGTCTTTGTTGAGCTTATTGGCGGGGAAGGGCATCCTGCTTATGATTCGGTGAATATTGCTTTAATGCGAGGATGTCATGTAGTTACGGCTAATAAGGCCTTGATAGCTCGTTATGGGAATGATTTATCTCTATTAGCGCAAAAAAACAAAACAACTCTCAATTTTGAAGCTTCTGTAGCTGGGGGCATACCTATCATTAAGGTTTTAAAAGATTCTATTGAGTATGATGAGGTTACTCGTATTTATGGTATTATGAATGGGACGTGTAATTATATTCTTTCTCATATGCACAATTCAGGGATGTCTTTTCAAGATTGTTTAGAAGAAGCTAAAAGATGTGGTTATGCTGAAGATAATTCGGAGTTTGATATCAATGGGATAGATTCCACTCAGAAAATTGCCATTTTATCTTCAATAGCTTTTGGTACAAATACATCTGTTGATGGGGTATACTGTGAAGGTATTTCTAATATTACTCTTGAAGATATTAGAAGTGCGGAGGATTTTGGTTACCGTATTAAACTTTTAGCAATGGCTCAGCGTAAAGGCAAAGAAGTCATACGATATGTTTATCCTGTTCTATTAAAATATGATTCCACTATGGCTTTAGTAGGTAGTATAAATAACGCAGTGATTATTGAAACAGGTAGATTGGGTAAATTAACAATGATCGGTCCTGGCGCTGGTGGAAATCCCACAGCTTCTGCTGTGCTGGGGGATATTTGTAATATTGCTAAAATGAATACAGACATGCCGTTGTTATATTCGGGGAAAAGTTCTACTTTTAGTGCTATTCACTGTGATAATGTTTATGAACAAGAAAGAGAATATTTTATTCGTTTAAAAATATGCAATTTGGAAGGTATTTTAGATAAAATAACTTCTCAAATGTCTGATTTTAATATTCCATTGCGGTTATTTAATTGTTCGCATCAAGAAGAAAATTCTCAAGAATGTTCTGTGTTTATGGTAACACATAAGGTATCGGGTACATTTATTTATGATGCCATTAAATGCTTCAATAGTAAGAGTGATGCTATCAAGTATTTTCGTGTGATGTGTATTGAAAATCTTTAGGAAAGAAGCATAATATCATGGGAAAATACATGGGATTTTAACAATATTTGAAAATATCCTTTTCGAAGAATGAATATTTTTATTATGAATATAAAAGAAGATTTCATTTTATTGAGAAGAGCTGTTTTAGATTGATAGTTGCGATACGGCAATCGTTTAATTTTTTTTCTGGATATCGCATGGTATTGAGGATATTTCATTTCAACCAACGAATGTGAAAAATTCAATGTTTATCATTCATTTGATAGCTGTTATTCTGAATACATAGCAAAAAGATGCGACAGTACAGTGAATGAGTGGCATAGTAAGTTTATGACTGGAGATAATCAAAAAAAACAGGTAGGGAACAAGTGTTTTTTAGCTGTTTTTAGTATAATCAATCAACAAAAAGCCCATTTTTGGAAAAGGCAACAAAATTAAGAGAAAATTCGAGAATTTGTGGTAGGAGTATCGATCTTTTCTATAATTAGTCGAATCCTTTTTCGATCTCATCTTATAGAGAATCTTTGTTATCTTTTAATGTACTAGGAATCATTTTTGACTCGTTTGTTTTACCATTTTATATTATTGGATTTTATTATTCAGTTTTGTATTTTCTGTTTTGTTTTATCTTTTAGTTTTATTCTTTAATTATTTTTTTGATTTGTTCTTTATGTTCGTTATTTCATTATGGAAGCGTTGTTATTTGTCTTTTTTAGGCGTTTTACAAGAGGTTAATCCTAAGACTGTAATTACAGCAAGTAAGATAATCAGTTTTGTGGTATTTGCATAGTTTAACTTCCAATATACTGAAATAAACAAATGCTTGTAATTACATAAAGATATTCGCGTATTTAAATAAATGTTTAAAAGGTGTTGGTGGTTGTAAAATATTTAAATATGTTACAAATTTGGTATGAAAGATACGGAGTTTAACTATCAAAAAATTATATGATAATCGCTCCCTTTGATTGGAGATTAGGATTTTTATTTACTTATAATGTTATATAGATAATTTATAGGATTTTTTATTGTAATTATAGGGAATAATCATGAATGATCAGGCTTTTTTAGGAGTGGACTGTTCTATTTCTGGATTTCGATGGGTATCTTTATTGGGACAAGAAGAAATCAATCGTGCTCTTGCTATTACTCAAAAACATCAAATTCCTGATCTTGTTGCTCGTGTTTTAGTTGGTCGGAATATTTCCATTGATTGTGCCAAAGATTTTTTAAATCCATCTATTCGCATGCTTATGCCTGATCCCTTAATTTTAACTGATTGTGATAAAGCGGCCCGTAGGATTGTTCAGGCAATTTATAATTCTGAAAAGATTGTTGTTTTTGGTGATTACGATGTAGATGGCGCTACGTCGGTAGCGTTAATGATGCGATTTTTTTCATATTATGGCGTTAATCCTGACATGTATATCCCAGATCGTATTACAGATGGATATGGGCCTAATCCTGCTCTTATGGAAAAGTTCATAGATGAGGGGGCGAAATTGATTATTACAGTAGATTGTGGTTCCACAAGTCATGATGCTTTGCAATGTGCTGCTAATAAAGGGATTGATGTGGTAGTTATCGATCATCATCAAATGAAAAATGAAGAAATTCCTGCTTATGCATTGGTGAATCCCAATCGTTCAGACGATTTATCGGGACAAGGTCATTTATGTGCTGCTGGTGTTGTTTTCCTTGTTTTAGTTGCGATTTGTCGTATGTTACGACAAGACAATAAAGTTAATATAAAACATTTTGATCTATTGTCTGTATTAGATCTTGTAGCTCTTGCCACTATATGTGACGTTGTTCCTTTAGTAGGATTAAATAGAGCTTATGTTCTTAAAGGATTGATGATTGCACGTAGTCAAGGTAATCCAGGGTTAAAATCCTTAATTGAACGAGTTAATATTTCTTCTCCGATAACATCTGAGAGTTTAGGATATACGATAGGTCCATGTATTAATGCTGGGGGGCGTATAGGAGATTCTAACCTTGGAAGTCGTTTACTGATTTCGGATGATTTGCAAGAACTTGAAGCGCTTGCTATGAAATTAGATATTCTCAATCAGAATCGTCGTTTGATGGAATCTGCAATGTTGGAACAAGCGGAATCAGAGGTTTTAACTCAATATGAAGATATTAAAAAAGCTTCTATTATTGTGGTGGCAGGAGATAAATGGCATCCTGGGATTGTAGGATTGCTAGCTGCGCGTTTGAGAGAAAAGTTTGATCGACCTTCTTTCGCAATTTCTTTTGAAAGTGATGGAAAAGGGATTGGTTCAGGACGATCGATTGAGGGTTTTGATATTGGCAAAATGGTATTTCTTGCGGTTGAAAAAGGAATTTTATTAAAAGGTGGAGGGCATGCCATGGCCGCTGGTTTGACTGTTGAGCGCGCAAATTTTAATCGATTGCGTGATTTTTTTCAACAATTTGCACAGAATATAGTTCCTTCTTTAGTATCAACTCCAATTTTAAAGATAGATGGTGCTCTCAATGCTTCTGCTGCAAACATTGAACTCATTGATATGCTTGAATCAGCTGGGCCATATGGTGCAGGTAATCCACGTCCTGTTTTTGCATTTCCTTCTCATAAATTACGGAGTATTCGGGTGGTTAAATTAGATCACCTACAAATGACATTTGAATCACAAGATTCAGAGACTTTGCAAGGAATTGCTTTCCGTGTTTACGGCACTCCTTTAGGTGAATTTTTAATGAAATCTCAAGGTAATAGGATACATGTTATAGGGAACTTGTATCTTAATTATTGGAGAGGAAGTAAGCGCAGTCAGCTACGAGTATTAGACGCTTCTCCGATAGATAATAATCGTTTTCTTACGAAATAACTGAATTATTACTACTTTTAAATATTCACCTGTATTTTTGACCATCTGGTATATTGATAAATCGTGTACAATAGGTGGATTCAGAGGTTATAATCCATCACCTATAGTTATAGGTCTGAATTGCTGAGGTGTATTATTTGGCGCAAAATTAGCATTTATTGTTTTGTAGTATTTATACTGAGGATTTTTTCTCTTGTTTTGTTGAGTTATTGAATAGATAACAACTGCCTACAAGTAATAGTTGTTGATGTAGAGGATAAACTTAGTTTTTAGATATCAATATTTCCTATCAGAGACGCTACTATAATATTTTTCAGTATTGTGATGTAACATTGCACAGACAGTATTTAAGATTGTATAATCCGTTGCAATAATAATACATGTTTGTGCTCCTTTTTCTAAGGAATTATAAAGTGATATTTTCTTTTTGAGAAGAATAACAGGCTTCATTATCATTAGCTTCTTTTTTTAAACCTTTCATTTCGTTGATTGGCGTTTCTGTTTTTCTTCTTGTGTAGCAATCCCCATCATTCTTATTTCTGCAATTATTCGATTCATATCGGCTTTTCGTTCTTATATTCTGCTTTGATTTTCGCTCATTTGGTCTGCTACTATTTGTTCTGCTACTGCTATTCTGGCACGTTCTGTCACTCGTATGATTTCTTGCACTTCTCTATTGTGTTATTTATTTGTAACTTTTGCAAAAATAAGGGGTAGTGACAATCACGCTTGTGATAATACATAATGCAGCTATTCTTATATTTTCTCCTTAAAGTAAAAAATTATTTTACGTAATTTTTTAATAGTATATTAACTGTCTTTGATCGTTAAATAACTGTTTTGCTATTTTTAGAACAAATTCCTAAGATCAATTACATTGCTTATTTGTTCAAAAGGGTATGGATGATATCTCTTGTGTCAAATGTTATATTTTATTTTTCAAATATTATTATTTTACTATTAGTTCCGTTACACAATGTGTGAACTGCGATTTGTATATGTTAAAAAGGTGACATGAGAAAAATATAGAGGCTTTTCTATTAACCAACACATAAAAAACGACGATCAAATAGATATTTTCTCCCATGTATCAAAAACAAATGGGATAACTGTTTTCTTATTTATCAAGCATTTAACAGTATTTTATCACTATTAATTAACTCAGTTAAAATTTTTGAACGAACTGGAATAAAAGTGATTGTTGCAAAGCTATATAAAAACGGGGATTAATCATCGATGCTAGCTGTGCTTTTGAGAAGGTAAGATCGATTTTTTCAATAAGTATAGTAAGGACAATAACTAAAATTTTTATTGGTACGCCCTAGGGGAATCGAACCCCTCTTTCCAGAATGAAAATCTGACGTCCTAACCGATAGACGAAGGGCGCATAATCTTAAATCACGTTCGCAAGAATAAAATACGCTATAGAGAACCTCTTATATATTCAAAAAATAATAAAAACACAAGAATTCTCTCGTACTTTTTGAGTGTTTATCCGTATTTTATAAATAAATAGCAACGTTGGCTTTGTTAATTGTGGAAAATTTTTTATAATCAAAAAGTTATCAATAACAATGATAGCCTTTAAAAGATAAATTTTTCACATTAAGGAAGAAACTAGATCATTTATTAAAGAATAATCAATAATTTTGCGTATTGTGTTCGGACTTGTTATTTGATTTTTCGAACAAACATTAGAGTCGATACGGTTACCCAGTAGAATGCTACTGTTGCAAAACATTATTTTTGAACAACGTCTCTTCTTACGGATTCTTTAATAATAGAAAAAAGATTAAATCAAATGGTTTATGCAAACGTAATGGCAAAACATAATTTTGGTATTTTAATCATTTTAATCTTATTGTTAATCGAGACCTTTTTAATCAAAAAATTTTATTTATTCAATTGATAATCCAGCAAAACGTTTTTTGAATTTTGATACCTGTCCTCCGCGATCGGTTATTTTTTGTTTTCCACCAATCCAAGCGGAATGTGATAAAGGATCAATCTCAAGTTTCATGACAGCTCCTTCTGATTTCCAGGTAGAGCGAGTTTTATATTGTGTTCCATCAGTCATGACTACTGTAATGAAATGAGTTTCTGGATGAATATTTTTCTTCACGTTTTTCTCCTAAAATTAATGGTTTGAAGCTTAATAGACCACAGATGATATAGGTTTAAATATTATTAACAATCTTTATTTAATGCAACACATATGATATGAAAATTAATATAGCATAACATGAAATATAACGGTAGTGGTCTATTGACATAATATGACAAATAAAACTGCACATGATAATCCCAACGAGACCATTTCATTATTTAAGTTTCAAATATTGTATCTTAAACGTTGTTTGTGGTTTCTGATAGGAAAATTATTTGCACTTTTCCTTTATTCAGGAATTACTTTGTTTTTTCCTATAATAACCGCTACTCTTTTGAAAGAAAGAGGCGTTGATTCGCATCATTGGATTGTGTTTATAAGCTTGCTTTTTCTTTTGGCTATTGCAAGTTCTCTGCGATATTATTGCGCCACAATGCTTGGCGAACGAATAATTTTATTTATGCAAAGAGATGTTGTTGCAAAGATTATAAAATGCCCTCCTTCTTTTTTCAACGCGAGGAGCCATGGAGAACTTTTTTCTACGTTAGTTAAGGATGCAGAGAGGATTAAAACTACGATAGGAATCAGCATGTCAATTATATTGCGTAATTTGCTGACATGTATTGGTTCTATCTATATGATGTTTATCATTAGCAGAGATTTTTTTTTAGTCGTGATAGGCCTAATATGCACTATAGCATTTTTTTTTACGATAATTTTTAGAGTTCGACGCAAAAAAGGGAGTGCCCTTTATATTGAGGAAAAGAAGTTGCTCAATATTTTTTCTGATATGATCAAGTCTGTAATGGTTTTGCAGGCTTTTAATGCAGGGAAAAATGCCATACATCGTTATGATGTGCAATCTCAAAAGACATATCAAGGTTTGTTAAATTCTTTATTACTTCGCACAATTATAACATGTTGTGTGATTTTTGCTCTATCTTTTGGCATTTATATTGTATTTTTATTGGGATCTCATCATGTAAATATTGATAGGATATCAGGAGAAAATTTAGCTAAATTTTTGTTTTATGCGATGATTTTTTTAGGAACAATAAGATCTTGTTCGGGATTTGTTGGAGAAATATTACAAGCAATCGCTTCATTAAGGAGATTTCGTGATTTGATAGTGTGCAAATTGGATGTTGTATCTCCAATTCCATATAGGAGGTTTCCCTCTACGGCATTAGGGAATATTTCTTTCTGCAATGTTTCTTTCTCCTATCCTGAAAAATCAAAAAGGTCTGTCTTAAAAAACATTAATTTTACAGTATTACCAGGTGAAACAGTAGCATTAATGGGAGATTCTGGCGCTGGTAAAACAAGTATTTTTTCTTTGATATTGCGTTTTTACGATCCTTGCTCAGGATTTATACAGATGGAAGGTATTGATCTTAGGTGTCTATCATTAGAAGAAATTCGTCGATGTATTGCATGGGTGCCACAAAATCCTACAATCATCACTGCGTCTGTACATGATAATATCGCCATAGGTTACCCCAATGCAACGCGTGAAGCAGTAAAAAATGCAGCTATTGATGCTCAGGCGCATGAATTTATTAGTAATCTTGATAAAGGATATGACACAATTTTAGGAAGTGATGCTGTGCATTTATCTGCTGGTCAAATTCAACGTATTGCTATCGCGCGTGCTATTTTAAAAGATGCTTCAATTTTGTTGTTGGATGAAATGGGGTCGGCATTAGATATTGAAAATGAAAATAAAATATGGAAGGTATTGCGTGAAAAGAGAAAGGGGCGTACTACAATCTTTGCATCCCACCGATTGTCTCTTGTTCAGGATACAGATGTTGTTTTTGTGTTGCACAATAATATGATTGTAGAAATGGGACGGCATGCAGAACTTATCAAGGATTCTTATTTATATTCTCGTTATCGTTTCTTTATGTCAAAATAGTATTGTTGAATCGTATTTAAATTAAGAGATTGATGACAGTTAAGGTAATTTGTTTTCCAATGAAAAATGATATAGAAAACACTTGTTTTATGAGGTATTTCCTATTTGTCTTGCCAAGCAGGAAATAGGGTACTACCTCTTTTTAGAATGATTGTCTTTTTGAAAAGATAAAAGCGAGATGATTGGGATTATAAAGTAAGGGATAAATATTGTGGATAAGAGTAAGGCATTAGAGGCGGCGCTGTCACAAATACAACGGGTATATGGAAAAGGATCTATAATGCAACTCGGCTCTCAAAATAGCGTTTTTGAGGGGTTAGAAGTTGTTTCTAGTGGATCTTTAGGGTTGGATATTGCCTTAGGGATTGGTGGTTTCCCCAAAGGGCGTATTGTTGAAATTTATGGTCCAGAAAGTTCTGGAAAGACAACTTTAGCGCTCCATACTATTGCACAGTCTCAAAAAACAGGGGGAACATGTGCTTTCGTGGATGCAGAGCATGCTCTGGATTCTATTTATGCAAGAAAATTAGGCGTTGATTTAAAGAATTTGCTCGCTTCTCAACCAGATACAGGTGAGCAAGCATTGGAAATAACAGATATGCTAGTACGATCGGGAGCAGTAGACATTATTGTTATAGATTCCGTTGCTGCTTTGACTCCGCGTGCTGAAATTGAAGGGGATATGGGTGAAAGTTTGCCAGGAATGCAGGCGCGTTTAATGAGTCAGGCGCTCCGCAAGCTTACTGCATCAATTTCTCGTTCCAAATGTATTCTTATTTTTATTAATCAAATGAGAATGAAGATAGGAGTTATGTTTGGATCTCCTGAAACGACTACCGGTGGAAATGCTCTTAAATTTTACTCTTCTATCCGTTTAGATATTCGTCGTGTTGGTGCTATTAAGGATAAAGATGTGATTGTTGGCAACCAAACTCGGATAAAAGTAGTCAAAAATAAAATGGCCTCTCCATTCAAGCAAGTAGATTGTGATATCATGTATGGAGAAGGAATTTCTCGTTTTGGTGAATTGATTGATTTAGGTGTCAAAGCATCTATTGTTGAAAAATCAGGAGCTTGGTTTTCTTTTCATGGACAACGTTTAGGGCAAGGGCGAGAAAACTCTAAAATATTTTTACGAGAACATAGTGAGATCGCAGATACTATAGAGGGTTTATTACGTCAAAATGCTGGATTAGTTGCGGAAAGCCTTTTACAGGAACCTGCGATTAATACGAAAGACGATTCCGATATTATTGAATAAATCAATAAATTTCCCTTGTATTACTATTTAGTATAAGTTGTATAAAACGTTTTTATTGCGCAATAAATATTAAAGGCTGTTGCTATGAGCGATTTGAAGAGTATTCGGACGACATTTCTTGGATTTTTTCAAAAAAATGGACATAAAATATTACCTTCGTCTTCACTTATTCCGCACAATGATCCGACGTTGATGTTTACAAATTCTGGTATGGTTCAATTCAAAAATATTTTTACCGGCCAAGAAAAACCTATGTATAAAATGGCAACAACAGTGCAAAAATGTGTTCGTGCTGGCGGTAAGCACAACGATCTTGAAAACGTTGGGCGTACTACTCGTCACCATACTTTTTTTGAAATGTTAGGAAATTTTTCTTTTGGTGACTATTTTAAAGAAAAGGCTATTCAACTTGCTTGGGAGTTATTGACTAAAGAATTCAATATTGATCAGCGTCGACTTTATATAACGGTTTATAATGAAGATGAAGATGCCTTTAAACTTTGGAAAAAAATTTCTGGTTTATCCTCGGATAAAATTATTCCGATTACTACTAATGATAATTTTTGGTCAATGGCGGATACTGGTCCTTGCGGTCCTTGTTCGGAAATTTTTTTTGATCAGGGGGACTGTGTTCCGGGAGGATTGCCAGGATCTTCTGAAGAAGGGGATCGCTATCTTGAGATATGGAATCTCGTTTTTATGCAATTCGAACAGAAAAACAATAAAGAACGTTGTACATTACCCAGTATGTCCGTAGATACTGGGATGGGATTAGAGCGGATGTCAGCTGTTTTACAGGGGAAAATTGATAATTACGATATAGATTTGTTTAAAAATCTCATTAATGCGTCTGAACAAGTGACAGGAGTGAAATATGAAGGAGATAATATAGTTAATCATCGTGTTATCGTAGATCATCTTCGTTCATCTTCTTTTCTTATTGCAGACGGTATATTGCCTTCAAATGAAGGGCGTGGATATGTATTACGGCGTATTATGCGTCGTGCTATGTGCTACGCTCGGTTATTAGGTTATATGGAACCTTTGATGGTGCACCTTTTCACTGTCCTTTGTTCGGAGATGGGAAGTGCATATCCTGAATTAATTCAAGCGCAGTCATTGATTGAAGAAACGATGAGGTTAGAAGATCGCCGATTTAGTAAAACATTGAATCGGGGACTTACTCTACTTGACGAAGTGTCATATAATCTAGGGAAAAATGAGATTTTAGATGGTAGTGTTGCTTTTAAACTATATGATACTCATGGACTTCCTTTAGATATTATGCAGGATATTTTATGGGTGCGGGGTTTAGGAGGCGTGGATATGCTTTCATTTAATCAGGCTTTAGAAGAACAAAGATCGAAAGCGCGGGCACATTCTTTGGGTTTAGGGGCAGGGATAACAGAAAAATTATGGTTCTCTCTCAAGGAAAAATGTGGTGCTACGCAGTTTGTAGGATATGATTTGCTTCGTGGCTCTAAATTGATGAGAGAAAATGAGAAAATAAGTGAACTCTCATGCCAAAAACTTCTAATAGATCTTACCCAAGGTTTCCCATCTATAGTTAAAGCTATTGTACAGCAAGATAAGATAGTAAAGGAAGTATTCGAGGGACAAGAAGCTGAAATAATCTTTGAGCAAACTCCTTTTTATGCCGAATCTGGTGGTCAAATAGGGGATACAGGTTTTGTTGTTGGGGAAGGGGTTCGTCTTCAAATTACGGATGTACAAAAAAAAGCAGAAGGAATATTTGTACATTATGCGCGTGTTGAATCTGGCATATTACGAACAGATATGCCGGTTGTTCTTACAATTGACTACCAAAAGCGACGTCAGATTAGTATTAATCATTCGGCAACACATCTATTGCACCATGCATTATGTACGGTTCTTGGTTCTCATGTTTCTCAAAGCGGATCGTGTATTACTCCCGAAGGATTGCGTTTTGATATAACACATTCAGAGCCGATTACTAGTGCAGAGATCAGATCCATCGAGGATAATGTCAATGATGTTATCGCACAAAACCTTCCTATTATCACGAGAATAATGAATATAGATGATGCAATAGCATCTGGAGCTTCTTCTTTATTAGGCAAAAAGTACAGCAATCAAGTAAGAGTAGTTTCTGTCGAATATGGTAATGGTAAATTGCATTCTTCTGCATTATGTGGAGGTACTCATGTTTCTTCTACAGGAGAAATTATGCTCTTTCATATTGTTTCTGAAAGCTCTATTCGTGCGGGTGTCCGTCGTATTGAAGTTATTACTGGACAAAGAGCGCGATCTCATCTTATTGCGCAAGATGAAAAAGTAAGATTACTGTCTTCTTTCCTTAAGGTATCACAGAACAACGTTATCGGACGCGTAGAGGAAATATGGGAGGAACGCCGTAAGTTGCAACAGATTAATGCTAAACGTAAATTACAAGTAAATATTGAGGACTTATCTTGTCATAATATTATGGATGTTAATTTTATGAGCCATGTTGTTTCTGACATGGAATCTAAAGAACTTAAGGGTTTAGTTGATATACTGCAAAAGAAGATCAAGTCTGGAATCATCATGATTGTTGGTATTTCTAAAGAGCAAAAAGCTTCTGTTGTGATTGCAGTGACGAAAGATTTGCTTGATCGTTTTGATGCTGTTGTTCTTGCTCGTTTGTCTGCAAAAGTACTAGGTGGTAGCGGAGGAGGAGGGCGTCCTCATATGGCTCAATCTGGTGGGCCAGATGGAAGCAAAGTAGATCAAGCTATTGCAAGCGTAGTATCTTTTTTGAAAAAGTAGAAAATAATTGATAGTCTATAGGCTTTTTTGGTATTCACGTATCATGGATATTTAGAAAAAAGTAAATATCCTGAAGCAGGAATTTTGGTTATCAACATAGCACTTTTGCAGATATCGGTCGTCATTTTTTCAGCATAACCATGAATCATGGTTATGCTTTTAGTTTTATTACACGCAATTTAAATTGCATGTTGTTATTCTATTAATGAGGATAAATCATTTTTTCGGGTTTAACGATGACATCATATTCTTCAGCAGAAATTAATCCACTCCTCACGGCTTCTTCTTTAAGTGTGCTACCATTGCAATGAGCTTTTTTGGCAATCATACTTGCATTATCATATCCTATTTTAGCTGTTAAAGCTGTTACAAGCATCAAAGATCTATTTAAAGAAAGCTTAATATTATCTGTTCTTGCTTGGATGCCTATTATGCAGTTATTAGTAAATGATTCAACAGAATCGCTCAATAGCTGTATAGATTGCAAAATGTTATAAGCAATCATTGGTTTATAAACATTAAGCTCAAAATGTCCTTGGCTATTGGCAAAAGTAATGGCTGCATGATTTCCAAAAATATGCGCACAAACTTGTGTTATTGCTTCGCACTGAGTTGGGTTAACTTTCCCTGGCATGATAGAAGATCCCGGTTCATTTTCGGGTAATGTCAGTTCCCCTAGTCCAGAACGTGGTCCAGATCCTAAAAAACGAATATCATTGGCTATTTTAAAGAGAGACGAAGAAGTTGAATTGATTGCTCCATGACAAAAAGTAATAGCATCGTGGGAAGCGAGTGCTTCAAATTTATTAGGAGAGGTGACAAACGGTAACCCTGTAATATCTCTTATATTGTTAGCAATTTTTTCGGCAAATCCTACAGGGGAATTAAGTCCGGTTCCAACAGCTGTTCCACCTTGAGCTAGCTCATAGAGACCATTTAAAGTTATTTCTATGCGTTTGATAGAGTTTTTAACTTGTGTTGCATATCCTGAAAATTCTTGTCCTAGAGTTAAGGGGGTAGCGTCTTGGGTATGAGTACGTCCGATTTTTATAATATCTTGAAAATCATTTATTTTTTTTGTGAGAGCTTGATGTAGGTTGCGAAGGGTTGGTAGTAGACGGTGGACTATGCGTTCTGCGCAAGCTATGTGCATTGCCGTTGGGTAAGTGTCATTGGAAGATTGGCATAAATTGACATGGTCATTAGGATGAACGGGATCTTTTGATCCTATAACTCCGCCTAGTATTTCTATTGCACGATTAGATATTACTTCGTTAACATTCATATTTGACTGTGTACCAGATCCTGTTTGCCAAACAACCAAGGGGAAATGGTCATCTAACTTGCCGGTAATTACTTCTTCTGATGCCTCTATAATTGCTTTACCAATTCGTGGATCGATCTTGTCTAATTCTATATTAACACGTGCTGCTGCTTGTTTTATAATTCCAAGAGCACGTATGATAATAAGAGGTTGTTTTTCTTCTCCAATCTTAAAATTTTCCAGAGAACGTTGTGCTTGGGCTCCCCAATAACGATCTTTTTGTACTTTAATGGTTCCAAAGCTATCTTGTTCATTACGGGTAGTATCGGTCATTGTTTTGTTCTTTCAATACTGTGAATATTATCGGGAAATGTTATGATCACAACAGGAAATTATGTGTTTTATATCATTTAAAACGAAAGAATTATATTCTTGAATGAATTTTATTGAAATTATTTGATTAGAAATCGATCTCTTTATTTCATATAGTATATAATTGTATAAACATTAGAAATGTCGCATGCTTTCTATTTTATTTTTTATTTTTTTTGCTTTGATCCACTCTTTTTTGTCGCATGCGTACATTTATTACCATATTTTTCCCTGAAGTAACTGAAAATTCTCGTGAATAAATTCTTTCCTTGTTTCGTGCAACGACGACATAATCCCCTTCTGATAGAATCATAGAAGGAGAAGCGTTGGAGCTTTCTCCAATTGTATCTCCGCTTGCTGTTAATATTGACCATGCAGTATCAGCAATAGCTTCTCCTCCTACTTCTGATACGAGTTTAAATGTTATTTTAGCAGCTCTATTTTCAATAATAACATCAATTACTTTTCCAGGTTCTACTTTAATAATTGTGCTAACTATTGCGTTATATTTTCCGTAATGAGAAGTAATTTGATAGTTGTTTGTTTCTAAGCGTATCAGTGTTCCAGAGTTTACTTTATCAGTAATCATCAATGGTTTGTTATTAGAATGTGAATAAATAGAAAACGTAAGTTCATCGTCTACAATTGGTAAGCCTGGTTTGTATATGCTATGTAAACGTATTCCTCCTGCATTGAATATGAATACTTGTTTTTGCTGTTTTTCTTTTGGACTAATGGTTATTTTTTTAACGACTCCAACGTGACCAAAAGAAGCGCTAATTAAATACTCTCCTGGGAAAAGGTCAAGGGATATTTTGCCACCGATAATTTTTTTGATCATTGTTAAAGTATTTTTTTTATTCGGAATAGCATCAAATACATGCCAAGAGATTCCACTGTTTATCGACGGACTATTATCAGTTAATCTTGCTTCACAGGTTATTTTTTGTGCATCGACTATTCGTTTTCCTTTTCCCTGTGATATATCGCTAGGTGATATAGATTGTGCATGCGCATCACTAGAATTTTCTGCGTGGGCATCATGTGATAAGAAAACGATTGTGCTAACAACCATGCTGATAAGATAATAAGGAAATTTATATGACTTCATTATGGTTTTAATTGGTTTCTAATTAGGCGGTTTTATGAAAAAATTTCTTGTTCAAACTAATATTCTCTTATCCGAGAAAATGACGTTCTGAGTCATCTATACATTCAGTAAAAAATATATTATTTTGCATCATTATATGGTTACGAGGTTGATATTTCTATAGGGTAATATTTATTATTTTTTTGAATGAAAATAAATATAAAAATTTATTTTCCATGTGATTAAATGTTTTTTGTTATTATTATGTGTTTTTAAATGAGGATATAGTATTTTTTTAGAAAGTATTCTTCATGCGCGGTATCCTTTGAAAAAAAGTATTATGGTTTAGGAAGGTATGTTACTTATGTGTTTTCATTATTATATTGGTGAATACATAATTCTTTCGGCATGTTGATTATAGTATCTGTTTTTGATAATTTTATACGGGTGTTTTTAGAGTGGATTTTTATTATAGCATATCTTCTATGGTGATTGATATTGTCAGGTCAAAAAGATGAATATATTTGATTCTCGTGCAATTTGTGGTGATTTTCCAGTAAGTATTTTTTTTATTTTTGTAGTGCTTTATACTATTGTTTGTGCGTCTATTATCGGAACTTGGAAATACGGCGTATATAAACGTCCCGCACTAGATATGATCGCTTCCATGATTTGTGGATTGCTAATGTCCCTTTTGATTATCCTATCTTTTATGATCATGCGCGACAGAAAATTGCCTGCACATACAAAATCTCTTATGCACAAAGAAGAAGAACACTAATTTTAATTGTTAGATAAGAACAGAAAATAGAAAAGAGACATATGAATGTCTAAATAAAAAACAAATCCTCTTGTAAAACAAGTTGAACAAGATTCTACTATAAAAAAATACCTAATACAACGATACTAAAATACGTTGTGAGAAACAGTTTACACATTACGGAAGAAACGATCTCATCCCTGTCTAACTTTAAAACGAGGATTAAGCTTGTTTATGATGTAAATCTTATTTTTACGACGTACAACTTTATTTGCACGATGACGCAATTTAAGCACTCGAAGGGAACTTCTGATCTTCACAATTGGCACTCCAGACATAAATAACAGATGGAGATACGTCTATCGTTTTTTTGTTTTTAAGTCAATACTTTCATCAAAATATGTTATTCGTTTTTGTTATGATAATAGAAAGTTTGAGACCGTATGTTTTGGATATATTTGTGTTACATGTCCCATTTTTCTTCCGGGAAGAGTTTTTGATTTTCCATAAATATGTACAAGACTAGAATTGCAGTTAAGCCATTTTTCATATTGCTCAATATCAGATCCGATAAGGTTATGCATCACGCAATTTGAATGTCTATCCGGATTGCCGAGAGGAAGATTGGTAATGCTGCGAATATGCTGTTCAAATTGTGAAGTAGTGCAACATGCTTCTGTCCAATGTCCCGAATTATGGACGCGAGGAGCCATTTCATTAGCAATAACTTTGCCATCTTCTGTGACAAAGAATTCTATACAAAGGATGCCAACATAATTTAGCTTTGTTAAAACTTTTTTCATTGCGCTGTATGCTAAGAAAGATGTTTTTTTGCTAATGGGAGAGGGTACTCTGGATTGGTGTAGTATGCCATCAATATGTGTATTTTGTATAGGGTCGTAGAAGCATATAGATCCATTTAATGCGCGGGCTGCAATAATTGATATTTCACAACTAAATGTTGCAAATCTTTCAAATATTAAAGGTACATTACCAAGAGAAGCGTATAGGTTTTTTGTAGAATCGTTTTCATTGTAGATTTGTTGCCCTTTGCCGTCATATCCCATGCGGCGCGTTTTCAATATGCCTTTTCCTTGAAATGCATTAAGAGTCTTTGTGAGAGATTCCTGTGAACTAATTTCGTAAAAATCTACTGTGGGAATTCCGGATTCTTGAAAAAATTGCTTTTCATACAAACGATCTTGAGAAATTTCAATTGCTTTAGAAGATGGGTATATTGGGAGAAGTGTAGAGAGATATGAGATTGATTTCGCAGGAATGTTTTCAGATTCATATGTTGCATAATCACAGAGGTTAGCAAATGTATTCAAGGCTTGGATGTCGTCATGTTGTGCGACGATTTGCCGAGTGGAAACTTGATTTGCAGGACAGTCAGCATTGGGATCTAAAATAACAATGCTAAATCCTAAGCGGGCAGCAGCCATAGAGAGCATTCGCGCTAATTGTCCCCCTCCAATAATGCCGATTGTTCTTTGATTCATGCTGAAATGTCCTTTGGATATTCAGAAACTGATTTCGTTTGTTGAGCACGCCAATCATTTAAACGTTCAGTCAGCTCTTCATCATTAAGTGCAAGAATTGCTATTGCCAGTAAAGCTGCATTGATTGCCCCAGGATGCCCAATAGCCATGGTGCCGACAGGCACTCCTGCAGGCATTTGAACAATTGATAGAAGACTGTCTATTCCGCCAAGTGCTTGTGATATGATTGGAACTCCTAAAACTGGAAGAGATGTCATAGATGCAATCATTCCAGGTAGATGTGCCGCTCCACCAGCTCCGGCAATCACTAATTTAAATCCTTCGAAATGGGCGTTTTTAGCAAATTCTACCAATCGATCGGGAGTGCGGTGTGCAGAAATAATGCGTGATTCATAATCAATGCCTAACGTGTCTAACATGTCGGCTGCATATTTCATGATTTTCCAATCAGATTGACTTCCCATGATAATGGCAATAGGTGGGGCTATTATATTCATAACTTGTTCCTTTATGCATGATGTTGTCAGGAATAACTTTCTTTGGGAACAAGTATGGGATACGTTTCATTGATAATTAAAGGTGTATGATTCATTTTGAAATCCTGGTTTTTTGTATTTTAGTAAAGAATATCTTCTATTCCATGTCTTTGAACATATGGATTTTTCGTATAATAATTGATGATATTAAAGTTACTTTATTGTGAAATTGAATACTTTGTGGCTCAAGATGTTTTGAAAATTTTGAATGTTTATGAATCTCAAACTTGTTCCTTTATAGATGGCACGACTTTTAATTACACTTCTGTTTTTGCGATAATTTTCAAAGAGATGTTGGTGTTGATTCAGTATCCTACTATGCTTGTTTGAAAGCTATTATGAAATCAAGTTTATTGATTATTGTCAATCACCCTTTTTTATTCGGTGACGATTCCTTTTATTTTAGTGATGTTAGAATAGTATGACATAATATGATAAATATAAATATTTATCCTTTTTTTATTCATTTAATATCCATCCATACGTTTTGCGTTGATAAGATGTTTTTATAATGAAGATGTTGGTAAGTCGTTGACTTTATTTATAGAAAAGATACGATAACCCCTCTGATGGTTTAGATTATCTCGAATACAAGTGCATTTTCAGTTGTCTACGCTTGTTTTTTAAATTAATTACACAGAAAAGAGATCCTCATATGTCGTATTCCGCCCTTCTTAATGTTATGGTAAGCGCCGTTTTAAAGGCTGGGAAATTACTATCACGCGATTTTGGTGAAGTTCAAAATTTGCAAGCTTCTTTAAAAGGTCCGCATGATTTTGTGACGAGATCTCGTTTAAAATGTCAAGAAATTATTTATCAGGAATTACTATGTGCTCGTCCTAAGTATGGTTTTTATAGTGGGGGGAAAGTATGTGATGGAGAGGATAATACTGCACGCTGGATTGTTGATCCGTTGAATGGTTTTACAAATTTTTTATATGCCATCCCACATTTCTGTGTTTCCATTGCTCTAGAGCGTAATCAAGAAATAGTCGCTAGCGTTGTTTTTAATCCCATTACAGATGAATTGTTCACAGCTGAACGTGGTGCTGGATCTTTTTTAAATGATCGTCGTATACGAGTTTCTTCTCGTAAAAACTTACCTCAGTCTATTGTTTGTTATAGCAGTTTACGTGTCGATGAAAAGCAAACAAGTGATTATTTCACACAATTATACCGTATTATGAATTATGTAGTCGGAACTCGTAGTTTTGGATCAGAAGCTCTTGACCTATCCTATATTGCTGCAGGTCGATTTGATGGTTTTTGGGGATATGGGCTTCCGATATGGTGTATTTCAGCTGGATTGCTTATTGTTCGCGAATCAGGGGGTTTTTCAACTGGTTTGTTAGGAGAAAATGTGGTCGCTAAAACCAAAGGTGTTGTTAGTGGTAATATGCATGTCCATAAAAAACTTTTGGATATCCTGAAATCCTAGATTTTAATGGCAAAATTTATATTATTTTGCCATGTTGATGGTGATATACTTAATATTAACACAACAGCTCTTAATAGTTCGGTTTTATCTAGAATATTGGGAGTGTGGATGATTAGGGCTGCTCCTGTCGTTATAAAATGCTATTATACTGTCTACAATTAAGCGCGATAGCGATAAGAGTGATGTATGGGATGGTTATATCTAGTTGGTAGCAAAAACAGCCGATACATCATATTCAATTGCAGGGATAATATTTTCTGATTGAAAGTCAAGATTCAATAAAATTCAGGGGATTAATTTTGACTCTGATATATGACGTTTAATGATTTACATTGTTCATGAGGATGTTCCGGGAATAATGAGTTTTATTGGTAATGTTTTATGATAATCTAACATCAATTTCATCTTGGGACTAGTAAGTCGAAAAGAAAAAGATATGTTTTCCTTTGTATAGATGGGTTTATTTCGGATTATGTTTTAGAAAAGTTATCGGGTAATATTGCGATTCGTTTTGTCAAACAATTTGAGTTTAATGTTGATTGATTTTCTATAAATATGCTAGATAAGGTTATAATTATCGTACGCGATAAAAATTGGGATGGTTATAAACTTGGGACACGATATTGAATAGCCTAGATTTGGATAAGAAGCCAAAATATGTGCGGGTTGTGGTGGCTATGTCCGGAGGAGTTGATTCTTCTGTTGTTGCCGCGCTTCTTAAGCGTGATGGATATAATGTGATTGGCGTTACCCTGCAACTATATAATGGAGGGGGGGGCTCTAAAAGAAAAGGTTCTTGTTGCGCTGGACAAGATATATATGATGCTCGTCGTGTTTGTGAATCCATTGATGTTCCACATTATGTTTTTGACTACGAAGAGCGTTTTCACAATGCAGTTATTGTCCCTTTTGCTACTTCATATGCTGACGGAGAAACGCCTTTACCATGTGTGAGTTGTAATCAAACTGTTAAATTTTCGGATCTTCTGTCTGTAACGCATCAATTAGGGGCAGATGTCTTGGCGACCGGTCATTATATACGCTCGCGTTTTCATGTTGGGAGTGATGGAAGGTCTCGTCGTATAATGTGTCGTCCAATAGATTCAGAGCGGGATCAAAGTTACTTCTTATTCGCTACTACTCAGCAACAGTTGCGTGATTTACGTTTTCCTCTTGGGGATATGAAAAAGGAATCTGTAAGAGATTTAGCGCGAGAGATGGGTTTAGAAGTGGCAGATAAATCTGACAGTCAGGATATATGCTTTGTTCAAAAGGGAAAATATTTTGACATAGTTAAAAGAATCAATGCTGATATTCCTATGGAAGGGGATATTGTGCATTTAAATGGGCAGGTTTTAGGGCGCCACAATGGGATTATAAATTACACTATAGGACAAAGACGTGGTCTTGGTGTGGCAACGGGTGATCCTCTTTTTGTCGTTCATTTGGACAAACATAATTCCCGGGTTATTGTTGGTCCGAAAGAAGCCTTAGAAGTTCATCGTATTTATTTGCGTGAAATAAATTGGTTAGGGGATGGTTTGTTTGAAAATGTTGTTGTGGATGGATTTCAGTGCTTTGTTAAAATTCGGTCTTCGCAGGATCCAGGTGCCGCTTTTGTGAAAAAAGATGATAATGGAGTATACGTTGAGTTCGAAAAAAGTGAATTGGGTGTTGCGCCTGGTCAAGCATGCGTATTTTACACGACAGATTCAAATGAAGCCCGTGTTTTAGGTGGGGGAATTATTAGTCGTTCTAAGCGATTAGATGAAGTAGAGGCGTCTTTGCTGTCTTTAGGATAAGGTTTTATTTAAAATAAAAGGTCAATTTTAGCTATAATAGTTTAATGTATAGTTCCATTACGTAGATTGCTATAGCCTACGGGTCGATTGTAATCACCTAGTTTGCATTACTTGTGGTATCTAATTTACCACATATAGCTGGAGTAACCGTAGTAATATTTTATTATTTAATTAGCGTTAAAATACTTTAAAATGGCATAATTTAGAGATAAATAAAACAAACTTTTTGTTTATTGCCAAATAAATAGCCATGTAATTTGGCGCTACGTTTATTGTTAACCGGCCGCTCTTCATACCGTTCGAAGCACAATAATTTTTTTTCAGTATAAGGATTGTAAAAAATATCAAGCAAGGGTTAGGGTTATAGTATAAATATTGTAAGATGATTGTGAACAATATTTTAAAACTGCATGGGTTTCGTTAGGAATATAAAATTCTAGAAATAGCTTAAAAAAATGATTAATCTGCAGGTTTATAAAATGCATAAATTTTCTTAAATTACAATAAGATGTTGTTTTTATTTTATAATATCTTGTCTAATATGTGATGCTTAATTAAACATAAAAATAGGGTGTGTTTTAATTATCTTGAAACTCGGGATAGATATATATATACAGAATATTGCTGTTTATCATATTGATTAGATTTTTGTTTCTTGGTAAAAGAGTGTAATAAGTGTATAAGTGTATAAGTGTATAAGTGTATAAGTGGAATAAGTGGAATAAGTGGAAACAAGAAGTATTGGCGAAGTAGCTCAGTTGGTTAGAGCAGAGGAATCATAATCCTTGTGTCGGGGGTTCAAGTCCCTTCTTCGCCACCATTATCTTTTTATGGTAGTTTATTTCTGAGTATTCGCGTGGGATTCGTTTGTCTATTTTTGATTTTTATAATTGAAATGATTTGTGAATTCTATTAGTTTAGTAATGTCTTGTTTTGTGGCTTTATATTTATTGAAGATGTGTTGAAATAAAGGGAATTTGTTTGATGTCAGATAAACATTTTGTTCGAGACAAAGAGAGTCTTGGTCTTAGTACTATAGGTCACGTTGATCATGGTAAGACGACGCTAACCGCGGCTATTACGAAGTACTATAGTGATGAGAAGAAGGGCTACGGCGATATTGACAGTGCGCCGGAAGAGCGGGTTCGAGGCATTACTATTTCTACTGCGCATGTACACTATAGGACTGAGAATCGTTTTTATAGCCACATTGATTGTCCTGGACACGCTGATTATGTGAAGAATATGATTACTGGTGCGGCGCAAGCTGATGGTGCTATTCTTGTATGTTCTGCAGATGACGGTCCTATGCCTCAGACGAAGGAGCATATTCTTTTAGCTCGTCAGATAGGTATTTCATCTTTGGTTGTTTATCTGAATAAGATCGATGTGATTAGGGATGAGGAGTTATTGGAGCTTGTTGAAGACGAGATTCGTACTCTTTTAAAATGCCATGGTTATCCTGGTGACGAAGTGCCTATTATTAGGGGTTCTGCTGACTGTGCGTTGCAGGGTAAGGAGAAAGATATGGGGGAAGATTCTATTCATGCTTTGATGCAGGCGATTGATTCTTATATTCCTACCCCATCTCGTTCTTTAGACAGTCCTTTTTTGATGCATATAGAGAGTTCTTGTACGGTTGAAGGTCGCGGTACTGTTGTGACTGGTCGAGTTAAGCGTGGTCAGCTTACAGCAGGGAGTGATGTTGAAATACTTGGTATGGGTGGCAAAAACCTTAAGGTCAAGTGTACAGACATAGAAATGTTTCGTCGCAAACTAGACAAAGCTATAGCTGGAGATAATGTTGGCTTGCTTCTTCGAGGAGTGAATAGAGCGGATGTTCCTAGGGGTAGGGTTGTTTGTGCTCCTGGTTCTATTAAAGATTATCGTAAGTTTATGGCCAATGTTTATGTGTTGACGAAAGAAGAAGGTGGTCGTCATACAGGTTTTTTAAATAATTATCGTCCTCAGTTTTTCATGGATACAGCTGACGTTACTGGTAAAGTAACTCTTCCTTCTGATGTGAAAGCTGTGATGCCTGGAGATAGGGTTGATTTAGAGATAGAGCTTATCAGTCCGATTGCGATGGAAAAAGACCAACGTTTTTCTATTCGTGAAGGAGGGAAGACCATAGGTGCTGGGATGATTACTAAAATCATAGAATAGCATGATATGATCGTGTGAATGAGAAGAAGTGTCTTTAGGAGTATAGCTCAGTTGGTAGAGCGGCGGTCTCCAAAACCGCAGGTCGTGGGTTCGAACCCCGCTGCTCCTGCCAAAAATTATTTGTGACAATGGTTTTTGTTGTTTTTTTGGATCTTTGGCGTTTTCCTCTTGCTTTATATGTTGAGTCATGTTCTAAAGATTATAAAGCGTTGTTCTTGGGGTGAGAGTTGATAAATTGGGTGTTTTAAGTTTTTTCAAACAAGTTAAGGATGAGTATAAGAAGATATTTTGGCCATCTCGCAATGAGGTTTTGGTTTCAGTTATCGTGGTGATAATTATGATATCTATGTCTTCGGCGTTTTTTTTTGTGGTTGATTATTTAATAGGGTGGTTTATGCATTCTCTTTTGGGCGTTGGTGAGTAATTGTTGAGTAATAGTGATAAAATGACAGCTTGTTGGTATATAATCCAAGTTTATTCTAATTGTGAAAAAAAAACGGTTGAGTTGATTCGTGGCAGATTAAATAGATCTGGATTAGATCACTTGGTTGAAGAAATTACTGTCCCTTCAGAAAAAGTAGTTTGTGTTCGCAAAGGACGAAAGGTTAATTCTGAACGTAGATTTTTCCCTGGATATGTGTTGATTAAGGCAGTTATGACTGATAAGGTGTATCATGCCATTAAGGATACTCCTAAGGTTATGGGTTTTCTTGGTTCTGGAAAGAATCCTGCGCCAGTTGCGGATTCTGAGATTGGTCGCATCATGAATCAGATAGAGGAGGCTGTTCAGAAGCCTGCATCTTCTGTTGTTTTTGAGATTGGTGAGCAGGTTTGTGTTTCTGATGGACCGTTTGCATCTTTTAATGGTATTGTAAAGGATGTTGATGAAGAGAGGTCTCGTCTTAAGGTAGAGGTTTCGATTTTTGGTCGCGCTACGCCGGTAGAGTTAGCGTATAATCAAGTTGAGAAGGTTGTATGATATTTTAGTTGCGGATTAATGTGTTTATGTAAGCATATCTTTTTTAAACATGCGTTATTTATGGTTTTGTATACAATGAAGTTGGTTGTTGTTTTTGGAAGGGCTAAGAATGGCTAAAGTGGTTTTTCGTAAAGTTAAATTGCAGATAGAATCAGGTTCTGCAAAACCTTCTCCGCCTGTTGGTCCTGTTATTGGGCAGACTGGTATTTCTATTATGGCATTTTGTAAGGCGTTTAATGCTGCAACCCAAGATATGGAAAAAGGTATCCCTATTCCAACTACTGTAACTTGTTATAAAGACAAGTCTTTTGATTTTACGATGAGTCAGCCGCCTGTAAGTTTTTTTCTTAAAAAAGAGGCAGGTGTTAAGTCGGGATCTAAGCTTCCTGGCAAGGAATCCTGTGGTTCTATTTCAAGAGAAAAAGTTAAAAAAATTGCAGAATTAAAGATGCAAGATATGGGTGCTATTAGCATTGAGGGTGCTGTGAGCATGGTAGAAGGTTCGGCTTTTTCAATGGGTATGAGTGTGGTGGATTAATATAATGTCTAAAATTTCTAAACGTATGCGAAAGATTGCTCAGGGAATTGATCGTTCAGCATTGTACGGTTTGAGTGATGCTGTGGCGATGATTAAAGAGCGTTCTGTAGCTAAATTTGATGAAACCGTTGAGATAGCAATGAATTTAGGGGTTGATTCTCGTCATGCTAATCAGATGGTTCGAGGTGTTGTCACTATGCCTAATGGTACGGGGGTAAATGTTCGTGTTGCGGTGTTTGCTACATCTTCTAAGGCTAGTGAGGCTATAGAAGCGGGTGCTGATATTGTTGGGGGGGAAGATCTTTTTGAAATTGTTAAAAGTGGAAAAATAGATTTTGATCGTTGTATTGCAACTCCAGATATGATGCCATTGGTTGGAAAATTAGGTAGAGTTTTAGGTCCTCGTGGGATTATGCCTAATTTGAGGGTTGGTACCGTGACAACAGATGTCGCTACTGCTGTTCGAGAGTCTAAAAGTGGTGCGGTTGATTTTCGTTCGGAGAAAGCGGGAATTGTTCATGCTGGGATAGGAAAAGTTTCTTTTGATAACAAAAAAATAGAAGAGAATGTTCTGGCTTTTGTTAGCGCTGTTTTGAAGGCAAAGCCTGCTGTTTCAAAAGGTGATTATGTGAAGCGCATTACTTTGTCATCGACTATGGGGTGTGGTATAAAGGTTGACCTTTCGAGTTTTGCTGTTTAATAATCTTATTGGGTTATTGTTTATGAATTTCTTAGCGATGTCTCTATGATTTTTGTTTTTAGAGGTATTCGTAGAAATGTTTTTTTTGTGTAGATGTAGAAGAACGGTTTAATTGTATTTATCATCGGGAGATGAAAGTTGAATAGGCAAGAAAAGAGTGTGGAAATTTCTGAATTAAGTAAGATTTTTTCTTCTTCTGGATCAGTTGTTGTTGCGCACTATAAGGGAATTAGTGTAGCGCAGATAAAAGATCTTCGAAAGAAAGTGCGAGAAGCTGGTGGAGGTGTAAAGGTTGCGAAAAATCGTCTTGTTAAGATTGCCGTCAGCGATACTAGTTTGAAGGGTGTTTCAGATCTTTTTGTTGGGCAATCATTGATTGTTTATTCGGTTGACCCTATTGTTGCTCCTAAGATTTCTGTGAGCTTTGCGAATGATAATAAACAGTTTGTGGTTCTTGGCGGTATTTTGGAGAAAGATATTCTTGACCAAGATTCTATCAAACGGATTGCTTCGTTGCCTAATATTGATGGTATTCGTTCTATGATCATTAGTGCTATTCAATTTAATTCGACTAGATTGGTAAATCTTCTTAATGCACCTCAGACTAAAATTGTTCGTGCTATTTCTGCTTTTGTAGATAAAAATCAACAAAGTTAGATCTCCAAGTTATTAAAAAAATAAAACCAAGAATAAGGAAAATGTGTGATATGTCCAATATTGAATCAATTGTTGAAAAATTATCGTCTCTTACGCTCCTTCAAGCGGCAGAACTTTCTAAAAGATTAGAAGAAGAATGGGGAGTTTCTGCTGCTGCTCCTGTAGCTGTTGTTGCGTCTGCGGCAGGGGAATCTGCTGCTGCTGTTGCTGAAAAAACTGAATTTGAGGTTTTTCTAGAAGGTTTTGATGCTAAGAAAAAAATCAGCGTTATAAAGGAAGTGCGGGCGATTACTGAATTGGGGCTTAAAGAAGCTAAAGATTTCGTGGAAAGTGCTCCTAAGAGCTTAAAAACGGGTGTTAGTAAGGATGAGGCAGAGGAGCTGAAGAAAAAGCTTGAAGCTGCTGGTGCAACTATAATCCTGCGTTAATTGATGGTGGTATAATCAGTTTTTTAGAAGCCTTTTAAGGGGGTTTGTTTCTAGAGAAAATATTTATATTTTCTTTTTCTTTATTTTATCATGAATTTGTTATGAGGAGAAACGATGGCGAAAGGCATTGTGTTCAATGGTCTCGGGCGTGCGCGCAAATTTTTTGGAAAAAATCCTGAGATAATTGACATACCTGATCTCATTGAAGTTCAGAAAGCGTCTTATGATCAGTTTTTAATGATGAACACTGCTCCCGAAGATCGTCCTAATGAGGGTTTGCAGGCTGCTTTTAAGTCTGTTTTCCCAATCAAGGCTTTTTCTGGGGCTGCGATGCTTGAATTTGTGTCTTATGAATTTGATCCTCCAAAGTTTGATGTGGATGATTGTTTGCGACGTGATTTGACGTATGCTGTTCCGTTAAAAATTATTTTACGCTTGATTGTTTTTGATGTAGATGAGTTTACTGGAGCTAAATCTATCAAAGATATAAAAGAGCAGAGTATTTATATGGGCGATGTTCCTCTTATGACTAAAGATGGAACTTTTGTTATTAATGGTACTCAGCGTATAGTTGTTTCTCAACTGCATCGTTCTCCTGGTATACATTTCGATCATGATAAGGGAAAAGCGAGCTTATCGGGTAAGCTGTTATATGCTTGTCGTATTATTCCTGATCAAGGTCTATGGATGGATATAGAGTTTGATTCTAAGGATATTATTCATATACGCATAGATAGACGTCGTAAAATTCCCGTTACGTCTTTTTTAATGGCTTTAGGTATGGATTCTGAAGAGATTCTCTCTACCTTTTATTCTAAGATTGTTTATTCTAAAAGAAATGATTTTTGGTGTTTTCCGTTTGATTCTACTCATTTGATGCTTAATTCAAAGGTTTCTTATGATCTTTTTGATGTTGATACTGGTGAGAAGATTATCGAAAGTGGGAAAAAAGTTACTGCGAGTTTGTTGAAAAACTTAGAAGAAAAGGGTGTTAAGTTTTTAGGGATTACGTCGGACTGTTTAAATGGTTTGTATGTAGCAGAAGACGTTGTTAATGGAGAAACTGGCGAGATATATAGTGAAGTCGGTGATGCGATCAATGAAGAAAGTTTAGAATCAATTTTAAATTGTGGTATTGAAGATATATCCATTCTTCACGTTGATTATTCTAGTAATAATACTTATGTGCGTAGCACATTGGTAGCGGATAAGAATAAAGATCGTAGAGACGCCCTTTTAGACATTTATCGTGTTATGCGCCCAGGAGATGTTTCTACTCTTGCTGCTGCAGAATCAATGTTTAATTTTCTTTTTTTTAATCCTGATAAGTACGATCTTTCAACTGTTGGTCGTGTTAAGATGAATATGCGTTTGAATCTTGATACTCCTGATGACGTGCGCTATATCAGAAAAGAAGATGTTATCGCCATTATCAAGATACTGGTTGATTTGCGTAACGGCAAGGGAACGATTGATGATATCGATAATTTAGGAAATCGGCGAGTTCGTTCTGTCGGTGAGATGTTAAAAAATCAATATCGTCTGGGGTTATTGCGGATGGAGCGTTCCATTAAGGAGCGTATTTCGGCAGTTGATATTGATTCTGTTATGCCTCAAGATCTTATTAATGCTAAACCTGTGGTTTCTGCTGTTCGTGAATTCTTTTGTTCTTCACAGCTTTCTCAGCTTGAAGAGCATGTGAATTCTCTTTCGCGTATTACGCACACGCGTCGTTTATCTGCTTTAGGTCAAGGAGGTGTAGCAAGAGCTAGAGCAGGGGTAGAAATGCGAGATGTGCATCCAACGCATTATGGTCGTATTTGTCCTGCAGAAACGTCAGAAGGTCATAATATTGGTTTGGTGAGCTCTCTTACATCTTTTGCGCGTGTTAATGCATATGGTTTTATTGAAACTCCGTACCGCAAAGTTTGTAATGGTAAGGTTACGGATGAAGTCGTATACCTTTCCGCTATGGAAGAAGAAAATCGTTATATTTCGCAGGCCAGTGCATCTCTTGATGAGAATGGTGCTTTTACAGAAGATTTAGTTTTTTGTCGCTGTGCAGGGGAAGAAATTCTTGTTCCTAAAGAAAAAATAGACTTTATAGATGCTTCTCCTAAGCAGGTGGTTTCAATAGCAGCTTCACTTATTCCATTTTTAGAAAATGATGATTCCAATCGTGTTTTGATGGGCTGTAATATGCAACGTCAGGCGGTTCCTTTGTTAAAAGCGGAGGCTCCTTTTGTTGGTACTGGTATGGAGTCGGTTGTCGCTAAAAGTTCCGGAGCGGCTATTGTTGCAAAACGTGCTGGAATCGTAGAACAGGTTGATGCGATACGTATAGTAATTCGTGTGGTAGAAGACGATCTTGATCCTTCTGCTTCTGGGGTTGATATTTATCGATTGATGAAATTTCAACGTTCTAATCAAAATACTTGTGTTAATCAG
The DNA here is from genome assembly GCF_001021085.1 of Candidatus Liberibacter africanus PTSAPSY. NCBI lineage: Bacteria > Pseudomonadati > Pseudomonadota > Alphaproteobacteria > Hyphomicrobiales > Rhizobiaceae > Liberibacter > Candidatus Liberibacter africanus. The sequence continues at coordinate 915,157 of NZ_CP004021.1, forward strand.
CGTCCACTAGTGAAAGTTGGAGATGAGGTTCGCAGAAATGACATTATAGCAGATGGTCCATCTACAGATTTAGGGGATCTGGCGCTTGGTCGTAATATGCTTGTCGCTTTTGTTCCTTGGCACGGGTATAATTTTGAAGATTCTATGTTAATATCTGAACGTATGGTTTCTGAAGATGTCTTTACTTCTATTCATATAGAAGAATTTGAAGTTATGGCACGTGATACTAAACTAGGACCAGAAGAAATTACTCGTGATATACCTAATGTATCAGAAGAAGGATTAAAAAATATTGATGAATGTGGAATCATTTGTGTTGGGGCAGAGGTTAATCCTGGTGATATCTTAGTAGGAAAGATAACTCCTAAAGGTGAAAGTCCGATGACTCCTGAAGAAAAGCTTTTGCGAGCTATTTTTGGCGAAAAAGCTGTAGATGTACGTGATACATCTTTGCGTGTTCCTTCTGGGGTGTCTGGTACGGTTGTTGAAGTTCGTATTTTTAATCGTCATGGTGTTGATAAGAATGAACGTTCTATATCTGTTGAGCGAGAACAGATTGATCTTCTTATTCGAGATAAGGATGATGAGCAGGCAATTTTAGATCGCAATGTTTATAGTCGTCTGAAAGAAATTTTATGTGGTCAAACGGCGATTTCTGGACCTAAAGATTTTAAAAAGTTATCTGTTCTTTCAAGTGATTTAATCTCAAGGTATCAGCGTTCTCAATGGTGGCAGTTTGCGGTTCAAGATGAAAAAGTACAGCGAAATGTCGAATCTTTAAAAACTCAATACGAAACTTCTAAATCTATCCTTGAAAATCGTTTTAAGAATAAAATTGATAAAATCCAATGGGGCGATGATATGCCTCCTGGCGTTTTAAGGGTGATTAAAGTGTTTGTTGCGATGAAGCGTCCAATTCAGTCAGGGGATAAAATGGCTGGGCGTCATGGTAATAAAGGAATTGTTTCTCGCATATTGCCTTGTGAGGATATGCCGTTTCTCGAGGATGGTACTTCTGTTGATATTGTACTTAATCCATTAGGTGTTCCTTCTCGTATGAATGTTGGGCAGATTTTCGAAACTCATCTTGGATGGGCTTCTGTTGGTCTTGGGAAAAAGATCAAAAGTAGTATCAATGATTATAAAGCTAATGGTGATATAGGGCCATTGCGGAGTTTTCTAGAGAAGATAATAGGAAATGGTCCTCATGCTGAAAAGATATCAGAATACGATGATGATTCTGTATTGCGTTTAGCAGAACAATGGAAATCAGGTGTTCCTGTTTCAACGCCCGTATTTGATGGGGCTGATGAAGATGCTATAAATTCGATGCTTCGTATGGCTGACTTAGATGAAAGTGGACAGTCTATTTTATATGATGGTATTACTGGTGAGCCATTTGATCGACCTGTGACCGTTGGGTATATTTATATGTTGAAGCTTAATCATATGGTTTCAGATAAAGTTTATGCTCGTTCTACTGGAAGTTATTCACTTGTTACACAGCAGCCTTTAGGTGGAAAATCTAACAGAGGTGGTCAGCGTTTAGGAGAGATGGAAGTGAGATGTACGCAGGCTTATGGTGCTGCTTATGTTTTGCAAGAAATGCTGACAATCAAGTCTGACGATGTTGTGGGTCGTACTAAAGTTTATGAATCTATTGTCGCAGGAAACAATACTTTTGAAACAGGTATACCGGAGAGTTTCAATGTTTTAATTAAAGAAATGCAAGCTTTAGGTTTGAGTATTGATTTAGAAAATTCGCACACAAAAAACAGCGCAAAAGCAAAAAAATTTCTGATTTAAGTAAATATGAATAAGAGATAATAGAGAAGAAAGAATTTTTCTTTTTTTTTGGATATTTTGCCTTTGAATGGGAGAGATAAAATATGCAGCAAGAGGTTATGAGATTTTTAAATCCTTGGACAGATGATAGAGAATTTGATTCCGTCAGGATTTCAATTGCCTCTCCAGAAAAGATTATATCATTGTCTTATGGTGAGATAAAAAAGCCTGAGACAATTAATTATCGTACTTTTAAACCGGAAAGAGACGGTTTATTTTGCGCGCGTATTTTTGGTCCTATTAAAGACTACGAATGTATATGTGGTAAGTATAAGCGCATGAAGTATAAGGGAATTATTTGTGAAAAGTGCGGTGTGGAGGTGACGTTATCTTCTGTTCGCCGGGATCGCATGGCTCATATTCAGTTGGCTTGTCCTGTTGCTCATCCGTGGTTTCTTAAATCTTTGCCATCTCGTATATCTATGTTACTTGATATGACTTTAAAAGATGTAGAGCGTGTTTTATATTTTGAGAGTTACGTTGTTGTTGATCCTGGTCTATCTTCATTAGAAAAATATCAAATTTTGACAGAAGAAGAATATGTAGAAGCAGTAAATCAATTTGGGCACGATCAATTTACTGCTATGATGGGCGCAGATGCAATACGCGAGTTATTAATTGGATTGGATTTACAGAATTTGGCTATTACTTTGCGTAGTCAACTAAGTAAATCTTCTTCTATTTTTAGAAGAAAAAAGATAATAAAACGCCTTAAAATTGTGGATAATTTTATCATTTCAGGGAATAAACCTGAATGGATGGTTATGACCGTTATTCCTGTTCTTCCTCCTGATTTAAGGCCGTTAGTAGCTCTTGATTTTGGAAGATTTGCAGCTTCTGATTTAAATGATTTATATCGTCGGGTTATTGGTAGAAATAATCGATTGATGAGATTAAAAAGTTTGCATGCTCCAGACATTATTGTGCGCAATGAGAAGAGAATGTTGCAAGAATCGGTTGATGCTTTGTTTGATAATGGGCGCCATAAGCGTGTGGTAACCGGTGCAAATAGGCGTCCTTTGAAGTCGTTGTCTGATATGTTGAAAGGTAAACAGGGGCGATTTAGAACAAATCTTCTTGGAAAGAGAGTCGATTATTCTGGTCGTAGTGTTATTGTGGCAGGTCCAGAGTTACTTTTGCATCAGTGCGGACTTCCTAAGCTAATGGCACTTGAATTATTCAAACCTTTCTTATATGCACAGTTAGAAAAAAAAGGATATGTTTCTACTGTTAAACAAGCTAAAAAGTTTGTTGAAAAAGAGAAGCCTGAAGTTTGGGATGTGCTTGCTGAGGTTGTTCACCAACATGTCGTATTGCTTAATCGTGCTCCGAGTTTGCATCGTTTAAGTATGCAGGCTTTTGAACCAAAGATTATAAGTGGAAAAGCTATTCAGCTTCATCCTTTGGTATGTGCAGGGTATAATGCTGACTTTGATGGAGATCAGATGGCAGTTTATGTCGTTATTTCTCCTGAAGCGCAGTTGGAAGCACGTGTATTGATGTTATCTACAAATAATCTTTTGCATCCAGCAAGTGGAGTTCCCGTTGTAGTTCCTTCGCAAGATATGGTTTTAGGTCTTTATTATTTGTCTATTGTTCATGAAGGAGAGCCAGGTGAAGGAATGATTTTTGCTGATATCAGCGAGGTATATCATGCACTTGAGCATAAAGTAGTGACGTTGCATTCAAAAATTCGTGGAAGATATAAAAATATTGATGAAAAAGGCAATTGGACTTCAACAGTATATGATACAACTCCAGGGCGTATGATTATAGGTGAAATATTACCTCGCCATCATAATATTTCGTTTGATCTTTGCAATCAGGAAATGATTAAGAAAAACATTTCGTCCATGGTAGATGCGATTTATCGTCATTGTGGACAGAAAAGTACGGTTTCTTTCTGTGATGACCTTATGCGTTTAGGATTTCGTTATGCGTGTTCTTCTGGAATTTCTTTTGGTAAAGATGATATAATTGTTCCTGAGTCAAAGGAAAGTATTATTGCCAAAGCCGATGAGATGGTTAAAGAATATGAAAATCAATATAATGATGGATTGATTACACGTGGTGAAAAATATAATAAAGTCGTTGATTTATGGGGTAAGACAACTGATAAAGTGACCGAAGAAATGATGGCGCGTATTAAACAAGTTGAATTTGATCCAGAAACTGGTCGTCAAAAGCAGATGAATTCTATATTTATGATGTCTCATTCTGGTGCCCGTAGTTCTATACATCAGATGCGTCAGCTTGGTGGAATGAGAGGTTTGATAGCGAAGCCATCAGGGGAAATTATTGAATCTCCTATTCGTTCTCACTTTAAAGACGGTCTTTATGGATTTGAGTTCTTCCAATCTTGTGTCGGTGGTCGTAAAGGATTGCTTGATGTTGTTATGAGAACTGCTAGTTCTGGTTACTTAAGTCGTAGACTTGTAGATGTTGCTCAGAATTGCATTGTCAATCAAGTTGATTGTAAGACGAAAAAAGGTTTGACTATTACGCATATAGTAGATTCAGGACAAGTAGTTTATTCTCTTGGGAATAGAATTTTAGGACGTACTACTCTTGATGATATTATCAATCCATCTACAAATGAATGCATTATAAGTGCCGGTAATTTAATACTTGAATCACATGTTAATGAAATTGAGAAATGTGGTATTCGTTCTGTGAAGATCCGTTCTGTGTTAACTTGTGAAGCTAGTAAAGGAGTATGTTCTCTTTGTTATGGTCGGGATCTCGCTCGAGGAACTCTTGTTAACGTAGGTGAAGCTGTCGGTGTGATTGCCGCTCAGTCAATAGGTGAGCCTGGAACACAGTTGACAATGCGTACTTTCCATCTTGGAGGTGCGGTGACAGTTATGGATCGATCTTTTCTTGAGTCCTCTTGTGAGGGGACGGTCAAGATCAAAAATCGTAGTGTTTGTCGTAATTCTACAAATGACCTTATTTCAATGGGTCGTAATACAACACTTCAAATTTTGGATACATCTGGGCAAGAGCAATCTTCACATCGTATTATGTATGGTGCTAAACTATTTGTTGATGATGGTGATGAAATAAAATGTGGGCAGCGTATTTCTGAATGGGATCCCCATACTTTCCCAATGATAACCGAAGTTTCTGGAACTGTAGAATTTGAGGATCTTGTGGATGGTATTTCTGTGATAGAAAGCATTGGTGAATCTACAGGTATTGCTAAAAGAAAAGTTATTGATTGGCGATTTACTAGTCGAGGTCAAAATTTAAAACCAGCTATCGTTGTTAAAGATGAAAATGGTGCTGTGTTGAAATTTGCTCGTGGAACAGATGCTCGATTCTTTTTGCCGGTAGATGCGATTCTTTCTGTCTCTCCTGGACAAAAAGTTTCTACAGGGGATGTTTTGTCTCGTTGGCCAATATCTAGTGCTAAGACGAAAGATATCACGAGTGGATTGCCACGAGTTGCTGAGCTTTTTGAAGCACGTCGTCCTAAAAATCATGCTATATTAGCAGAAATTAGCGGGACTATTAGAATAAAAAGAAATTATAAGAACAAATCTCGCGTATTGATTGAACCTTTTGAAGAAGGCATCGATCCTGTCGAATACTTTATCCCAAAAAATAAACATTTTTATTTACAGGATGGGGATCATGTTGAAAAAGGTGATTATATTCTTGATGGGAATCCTGTTCCGCATGATATTTTAAGAATAAAGGGCATAGAAGCATTGGCCTCTTATCTCATTAATGAGGTTCAAGAAGTTTATCTTCTAGAAGGTGTGACGATCAATGATAAGCATCTAGAAACTGTGTTACGTCAAATGTTGCAGAAAGTTGAAATTACTGATCCAGTTGATACTGAATATATATTAGGCGATGTTGTTGATCGCATCGAAATAGAAGAGTTGAATAAATCTCGTGTACAAGAAGGGAAGAAAGAGATTTCTTTTTCTCTTGTACTTCAAGGTATTACAAGGGCTTCTCTAGATACTAACTCATTTATGTCAGCTGCTTCCTTTCAGGAAACAACAAAAGTTCTTACAGAAGCAGCAATTGCTGGTAAAGTTGATATGTTAGAAGGTCTTAAAGAAAATGTTATTGTAGGTCGTTTGATTCCTGCAGGAACAGGGGCTATTTTGCACGAAAAACGTCGTATTGCTATGAATAGAGATCAAATGATTCTTAAAGAAAGATCTAATTCTTTATCGGATCAAGATTGTAACAACACAACCGTTCAAGGGATGATATCAGAATAGTAGTAATATATGAGTAATATATTATGTAATTTTTTGTTGTGCTATTATAGTAGCTGTTTTGCGTCATAATTAATTTTTACGGTAAGGTTATTAGGAAATTGATGAGTAGCGCTGAAATATCATAAATTTGTACTGATATTGGAATTATAATGATATTCGCTATTTTAAAGGAATTGATCTCTTGATTTTCATCATTAGATCACAATGTTTAGCCTTTGTGAAAGATGTGAACAGTTTTTTTATTTCGCATAATTAAAGATGCTCTTACGATGGTAGAAAAAATATAATTGTTCTAGCAACAATAAAATATATGGGAATAGATATCGGTATTTCGATGAATCTAGTATACTTATTTAATCAGAGAGAAAGTTTTTTGAATTTATAACCTTCAATCATAAATATTTTATATTACTAATAAGAAATCCAATATATGTTTGACAGGAAGATCTGTTGATAAATTTGACCAATTTCTTATTAATATAACAGTGAAAAAATTTAAATAAATTATAAAAAAGTGATTTTTATAATTTTATTTTTTTAGATTAAGGAGATAATAGGATGAAAATTATTGTTTAATATACTATTAGATCCTTGTAATTTTATTTTTCCATGGTATTTATCCAATAATTGTACTATTAAAACTAGATAATGTGGCGTGTTTTCCCGTAATTATTGAAAAATAAACAATTGTAAAATCGTCCTGCATAGATTTATTTATAGTTGTTATTGTATATTTCATCTATTTTTTATCTTCTGGTTATTGCCAATTTCCAGCAATATGGGGTATAGATAAATACATGTATATATTCTTTGATGTGGAAAGAATGCTATTATTTTAAATTGCGTTTCCGATTTTTATTTATAATACCTTAGTTGTTTTATGTTTTGTTAGTCATAATCAGGGATTATAGTGAGGAAAATTTAACCGAAATACTATACTTCCATATGGTTTTTCGAAGAATAGAGTGAATTGCACATATCTTAAAGTGATCGTTAAAATTCAAGATAGAGGTATTGGATAAGGTATCATATAGTGGTTGGTCATTACATAATTTATGTTATGTTCGGAATATGAAAGAAGGATTTTAATTTATGGAAAATAAATCGTCAGAAAAAACACAAAATCCTCAATTTCAAAAAAGAAGATGATTTATTTAAACAAGCTCTTTTATATCATCAATATCCTTCTCCAGGGAAATTAGAAATTAATGCAACTAAAATATTGAATGATCAAAAAGATCTTTCTCTGGCGTATTCTCCAGGTGTGGCAGCTCCTTGTATGATGATTGCTAAAGATCCTTCTAAAGCTGCTATGTATACTAATCGTTCTAATCTTGTGGCGGTAATTTCTAATGGTTCTGCTGTTCTTGGGTTGGGGAATATTGGTCCTTTAGCTTCTAAGCCTGTGATGGAAGGAAAGGCAGTATTATTTAAGAAATTTGCGGGAATTGATGTATTTGATATAGAAATTGATGCAACAGATGTTGACACAATGGTTTCAACAATTACCGCATTGGAACCAACATTCGGAGGTATTAACTTAGAAGATATTAAAGCTCCGGAGTGTTTTGAAGTAGAAAAAATTTTATCGCAAAAATTAAAAATAGCTTGTCTTCATGATGATCAGCATGGAACAGCTGTTACTGTTACGGCTGCAGTTCTCAATGGAATGAAATTGGTAGGTAAAGAATTTAGTGATATTAAAATTGTCACTTTAGGAGCGGGAGCCGCTGCATTGGCTTGCTTGAATCTATTAGTTACAATGGGAGTGCGACGAGAGAATATTTGGGTTCATGATTTAGAAGGTCTTGTGTATAAAAATCGTAAGAAAAAAATAGATAAGTGGAAAGCAGTTTACGCTCAGAATAGTGGTCCAAAGACACTTGCTGAGACAATGCAAGATGCTGACGTATTCCTTGGTTTATCTGTTGCAGGAGCTCTTGATTCTACTGTTTTACAATATATGGCTAAAAATCCATTGATTATGACTTTGGCTAATCCAATTCCTGAGATTATGCCTGATGAGGTGAAAAAAAATCGGCCGGATGCAATGATTTGCACGGGTCGTTCTGATTTTTCTAATCAGGTTAACAATGTCCTTTGTTTCCCTTATATTTTTAGAGGGGCATTAGATTGTGGGGCGACTTCTATAAATGAAGAGATGAAGGTTGCGGCGGCGCGTGCTATGGCTGCATTGGTTCGTGATGTTCCTCCTGATGCAGTATTTGATGATTTTTCGAAAGAATCTCCTGTTTTTGGGCCGAATTACCTTATTCCATCTCCTTTTGATTCTAATTTGATGTTGTACATTGCTCCTGCAGTTGCTAAGGCTGCCGAAGAAACGGGAGTTGCTTCTTCTCCGATTAAAGATTATGACCATTATAGTGATTCCTTAAAACGTTTTTTGTTTCCAGGAAGATCATTGATGAAAAGATTTTTTTCTATTGCAAAAAATGCGGATTCAAAACGTGTTATATTTTCTTTAGGTGAAAATGATTCTGTTTTGCGTGCTGCGCAATTATTAATAAAAGAAAAGATAGCTAGACCAGTTCTTGTAGGTTCTGCTGATACTATTCAAGAAAATATTCGTTGCCATGATTTGCAAATTATTGCTGAAAAAGACTTTGATATTATTGATCCGAATAATAGGCAATCTCTTAAATATTATGTGGATTTGTATTGTTCATTAAATGGCGAAAATGGCATATCTTCTGATGAAGCGTATGATTTGCTTCGTTCTAATGCTGTGACTTTGAGTATTTTAGCGCTTAAAAGCGGAAAAGCAGATGCGATGATTGGTATATCTCAATCTGAAAGTAGCTATGAAAGTCATTTAACAGATATTAATAAAATTATAGGGAAAAGATCTGGTATTAGTAATTATTCCGCAGTGAGTATATTCATTATACAGGGTAAAGTATTTTTCTTAACAGATACAAGTGTTTCCGTCGATCCCTCTGCAACAGAGATAGCAGAAAATACGCTATTAGCATCTCAGACAATACGTTCTCTTGGAATGAAATCACAAGTTTCTTTATTATATCCTTCTGATAGTAGATTTCATGGTACAAAGAGTTCTTTAAAAATGCGCGAATCTTTTGAGAAGATACGCGAACTGTTTAAGGAATCAGGTATTGATGACATCATACAAGAAAAAAATAATTTTTCTGATATTTTCTGTGCGCAATCTATGCAAGATATATCGAACTCTCACAATGCTCACTTATTAGTTTTTCCTAATATTGATTTTGCAAGTGTTTCCTTGGAAATGGTAGAATCTATTCCAAATGGATTGTATATTGGGACAATTTTATTGGGTTCAGCATTACCAGTGCATATTTTACCTTCTGCTGTTGGTACAAGGGAAATTATTGATACAGCAGTGTTAGCGATAGCGGGTAATAATAAATAAAAATATAAGTTGTAAATAATTCAGGGAAGTAAATTTTATTTTCTAGGAAGTGGTACTATATACTTTTCCTTATGTGTTAATTATTTAATAAACTTTTTTATTTTTAAAATATGACTTGGTTAAGAGTTAATAATTCTTTCTATATGATTAGTTGGCAATAATTACTATTATTTCTTTGCATGTAGCAACAACGACTGGAAAAAAATATTTTTCTAGTCGTGCCAACAAGTAATAAAATATTTTCAATTACAATTTTTCAAGGTCATTGATCATTCTTTCTACCACTTGTAATCCTTTATTCCAAAAATTTGGATCAGCAAGATTAATATTGAAGGGTAAAAGAAGTTCTGAGTAATGCTTTGAATTTCCTGCACGTAGGATATTAAGATATTTTTCCTGAAAATCACTGATAGTATTGCTTTTGTATATCTCATATAGTGAATTGACGAGACAATTACCAAAAGCATATGAATATACGTAAAAAGGGCAATCAATAAAATGAGGAACCATCATCCAGAAACTACCATATTCCAAATCACTTAAATCAACAGCAGGACCAAGAGATTCTTTTTGAGTTTCAAGCCAAATTTCATTGATTCTATAATCAGGAATATTCCCGGTAGATCGGCGTTCTATATGCAATTTAAGCTCAAAATCGTAGAAGGAAATTTGTCGTACGATAGTATTCAGTGCATCTTCAATCCTATTTGCTAGAAGTATTTTGCGCTCTTCTTTATTAGAAGTTGCTTGGATCAAAGAATCAAAAGTCAAAGTTTCACCAAAAATAGAAGCAGTCTCTGCTAATGTGAGAGAAGCATTAGCTGTTAGTATTCCTTGTGCTTTTGATGCAAGAACTTGATGAATGCCATGTCCTAGCTCATGAGATAGTGTTTTAACGTCTTGTGGTTTCCCTGCATAGTTCAAGAATATATAAGGATGAACTGAGGGTACAGAGCTATGTGCAAAAGCTCCTGATCCTTTCCCATCATATCGAGGAGCATCAATCCAATTGTGAGTAAAAAACTTTTCTGCAATTGTAGACATTTGAGGAGAAAATTTAAAATAAGATTTAAGAACGATATCTTGTGCTTCCTCAAAAGGAATGATAGTTTTGGATGTTCCTGGTAGGGGAGCGAGGCGATCCCAAAAATACATATTATCTAATTTTAACCATTTTTTCTTCAACTCATAATATCTGTGTGATATATTTGGATAGTAATTCTTCACAGATTGCGTGAGAGCCTCTATCACGCATGGTTCTACATCATTGGACAAGTGACGACTGTCAGCAACATTTTCATATTTTCTCCAATGATCTTGAATTTCTTCATCTTTTGCTAGAGTATTGGTAATAAAAGAAAAAATATAGCTGCTTTTCTTAAATGTGTGAGATAGCGCTTTAGCAGTTGATTTACGAACTTCTCTATCAGAATCAAGTAGTAATTGATATGCATTTGTCAAAGAAATTTTTTTGTCATTTACTTTAAATCGTAGAGATTCTAGAGTTTCAGAGAAAAAACGTTTGAGTGCGTCTCTACCTGTTTGAGATGTGTCGGAAAAGAGGCATTCCATCTCGTTTGACAATAGATGTTTCTTAATTTTTCTTATATTGTTTATCCAAGAAGAGTATTTAGGTGTTAAAGAATCTTGAGCATATGATTTTTCTAAAATCGTATCATCTAGATCATTTATCTCTAGTGTGAAAAAGATGAGTGTTTTTTCAAAATCAGTCAGCTTTGCCATGATATCTGTATAAAATTTTCGGATGATTTGATCCGACAAATTGCAGTGGTATAATAACACTGCATAGGATGCAATACGCCCGATGAGTTCAGCAATTCTTTCATATTCAGTAATAGCCGCGCCTAATCCATGACAATCTTTCTGACTGGCGGCGTGTGTTAAATTACCTTTCCAGCGTGATCTAAAAGCTAAGCTTTCATGTTCAATGCGTTCGAGATCATCCTTAATTTCTTGGCTATCATGAGATGGATATAGATCATTTAAATTCCAACGAGGAAGATTTCCTAGATTTTCTTGAGAATGAGTTGTTGTTTCTATATCACCAAAAATTCTAGGGAATAACGCACTGGCGCGATATTTAACATCAAAATATTTCGTCATTATTTTTTAGGCCCACCGGTTAAAAGAATAGAAAAGATTATACTGGAATACAGAATAGAAAGCAATTTGATTATTTGTGAAATAATTTTCCTAAAATTAAAACAATAAATCCAACATTTTTTTTAACTATAATCAGTACTCTGATAGGTATTGGGTTTTTTATTCTATAATGAAGGAAAAGTGAAAAAAATGCCTAAAGTAAAGAGCATGAATTATCGCAAAGGGGTTTTAATTATAGATGAGGATGACGAACAAAGCAATTTTATAAAAAGTTATTTAAAATCATATGGATATGATGTTTTTATTGTAAATAATTCGGATGCATTGGTTTCGTATAAGATACGAGTAGATGTAATTTTTTTAAGTCTTATGAAATTTGAGAGAGATAAAAGAAACATTTTAAAAAACATTGTAGAAAATATACCACTTGTTCCGATTGTTGTACAAACGAGACAAGATGATATGAAAAGTATTCGTTATTTTCTACATGATAGAATCGTTAAATTTTTTTTCAATATCGTTTCAAAAGACTATATTTGCGATTCTATTATATCTGTTTTAGAAAAAAATTTAGTATCTGCTATGCAAGCCGTTGAAGATTGTACGTTGAATTCTTTAGTTGCCGTGAGTCCTGCCATGACTCACGTATTAGATTTAGCGTGGAAGGCGGTAGATTGTGCGACTCCATTGATGATAGAAGGGGAATTTGGTGTCGGGAAAAAAAAAATAGCTAATTCTATTCATGCATCTGGAAGGCGTTCATTGTCTCCTTTCGTGATTGTGAATTGTAGATTTTTTGATCAAGATAAAATTGAGCATATTTTATTTGGTAATGTGGATTTAAAAACTAAAAATAGTACGCAGTATCTTGGAAAATTTATTGAAGCAAATGGAGGTACTATCGTTTTAGAAGAACCAGATGCATTACCTTTGAGGGTACAAAGCAGGATTTACCATTTTATAAAAACAGGGAAATTGAGATTATATGATTCTGAAGCTTCTCGAAAAATAGACGTTCGGCTTATTTTTCTGACAGAGAAAAATTTACTTCAAGAAAAAAATGTATTCCGTAAAGATCTATATTATAAAATTAGTGTTTTTCTTATAAAAATTCCTTCATTGCGTGATCGTCCAATGGATATTCCATGGTTGGCACACTTTTTTTTGAAATCTTTTTGTGTGGCGAATAGTCTAAATAATATTAATATATCGGATGAAGCTCTTGCTTTATTAACCGATTATCATTGGTCTGATAATGCGCAAGAGCTTAAAAATACTATACTACGATCTGTAATTGGTCTGAAAAAATCTTATATTACAGCAGATGATTTTATGTTTTTACTACCGGGGAAAAAAGCACAAATCAGTTCAAAAAAATTAGATACTTGTTATACGATAAGTGAAAATAGCGATCTTCTGTCTGACAAAAGTATTGCTGCTCTTGACCAAGATGGAGAAGTACGTCGTTTATCTGATATTGAAAAAGAAGTGATTGGATTAGCAATAAAATTATATCGAGAACAGATGAGCGAAGTTGCTAGAAGGCTTGGTATAGGGCGTTCTACTCTTTATCGCAAAATTAGAGAGTATAATATCGAGGTATAGTAAGGCATTCAATTTAAACGTTTTATATCGATTTACTCTGCATCTTATTTATGGATTCGGATATAATGGGAAAAGAAATAATCCTTAAATTTTGAATGCCTAAGCGTATTCCATTGGCTAATTTGAGGATATTTTAGTGATTATTTTTTCTAACTATCTTCTACCATTATATGGTATTTCCTTCTACTTCTCCAATAAATAGTGAATCATTGCACTTCATTGCGGATGTAGATCTAAATGCTGGAGGATAATAAATTACTCTCAATAGTAGAGTAAAAAACAATCAATTTTTAAAAGGAAGATTAAAAGAATACGTTCGACGCTAAAGATGGGTTTTAGAAAAAGTACAAGATTATCATGGAAAAATGATATGATTTTCAATTTTCCTAAAGCGTGCATAGAAGCGGTAGAACAAGATATTCTTAGACATATACCAACTTTGGACAAAAGATTGTTCCGATATCCTAGGAGAAAAATTAACTGTAGCTAAAGGAATATCTCCACGTTAACAGTAGCACGAAACTTAGAATCTGAGGGAATTTAAATATGGGAAATAATGGAAAAACACCTGGCTTAATTTCATATATTTAATACTTTAAACTCGTTTCAATGGTTCAAAGATAAATCCATAAATGCTGTCGATACTAGGGGGATGATGAGTTTTGTTAAGATAAAATAGGTATCATAAAACTTTAAAAAAACACTTCAATAAAATAAAATCAATAAAAGGTAGTGTTGAAGTTTGCTTTGTAGGGTGGAAAATAATTGCCATTCTTTGCAGTTGAGGCGGTAAATATGAACGACTCGATGATTTTATATGCTATTATTTGCTATCCTTTATTGTATAATTTAGGTGGGGAGATAATTGAAAGGAGCCGACGACATTATGCGCGATTAAAGGTGAATTAAAGAAAAACTAGATAAGTAGGTGTAAAATTATTTTTCTTTGATATACCTTATGTTAATTTTAAGTAGCATTAGGCGATGATCATATATAAAACCGTAAGGAGAGAAGAGGTCATATCAGAAGATGGGATAATAAAATTCAGCAATGATTGAAAATAATCGTTTTTTCATATCGGGTTATTAACAATTATTGATGCAATACCTATTAAAATTATTTTTTTAATTTGGGATTATACTATAAAAATATAGTGATCTATTATTCTAGACAATTCTCAGTATAATTAAGGATGATATGTATATAAAATATAATATTATCGCAATTAAATAGTTTTTTGGCATTGTTTTTTCAATAGAAATAGATGTGAATTTAGGTGGTTGTTTTTTTACATTTATTACTTTTCGAAGTAATAAATCTTATTTGGTATAAATAAACCAATTTGATATTGGGATACTAATTAATAATTAATCGTCTAAAAACATTCAAGTATCGTATTATCTATTTTTAAAGAAGGGGGATTATTTTTTCAATAATGAGGAATTTTTTTTGTGTTAGATAAGATATTATCTCCTGCCGATAGAGAGATTCTGTTGCGTATTGCAAAAGAGAATATTCATAAGCATGCATGGTGGTATTCTGTGTCCATTATTGCAATGATAATTGTTTCTGCAATGACGTCATCTAGTGCATGGATTATGCGTGATGTGATGAATGCAATGGTTGTATCAAAGGATATGTTTCATATTATTACTGTTTCTAGTACAGTAGCAATAATATTCATTGTTAAAGGTATAGCATCTTTTGTGCAAAATTACTATTTGAGTTGTGCGGGTAACTCCATTATTGCAGAACAGCAGAAGAAAATTTATCATCGCCTTCTTCAGTATGGTATGGACTTTTACGATAGTAGTCAATCTTCGGATTTGCAGGTACGGTTCATCCACGCTACGCAGTCAGTAAGAAGTGTTATTGATATACTCATTACTTCTTTTCTTCGAGATTTTTTATCACTCATCGGTTTGATAGTAGTAATGTTTCTACAAGAACCGACTTTATCATTTTGTACAATTATTATAGGGCCTCTTTGTATTTTAGGTATTCGTATTCTAGTTAAAAAGGTACGTTGTATTATGGAACAAGGTTTGGTCGCGACTGGTCATATTATTCAAAATTTGCAAGAGACTGTTATAGGTATCCGGATTGTCAAATCTTTTGCAATGGAAGAAGTTATGAATCAGCGCATGTGTGATATGATAAAAGCAGTTGAAGATCGTTTGAATAAGGTTGCTAAGATAGAATCTGCGACAAGTCCAATCATGGAAACTATTTCAGGGTTATCTATAGCAGGAATTATTCTTTTTTCTGCTTTTTTAGTCTCTAAAAAAGGCACTAGCAATGCTGGTGAAATCATGTCCTTTATTACGGCTTTGCTTATGGCATATGAACCAGCAAAGCGTATAGCACGTACTCGCATTACTTTAGAAGGAGGAATGGTTGGGGTACGTTGCATGTTTTCTATTCTTGATCATCCTATTACAATACAGGAAAGCCCTAATGCAGTAGATTTGCCTGCCGGGAAAGGACAGGTTGTATTTCGGGATGTCTGTTTTTCATATCATCCAGGACATCCTGTCCTCTCGGGAATAAATCTGTGTTTCGAAAATGAAAAAATGACAGCTTTAGTTGGCCATTCGGGAAGTGGAAAATCGACGATCGTTAACTTATTAATGCGTATGTATGATCCGTCATCTGGATCAATTGAGATTGATGGGATTAATGTTCGTGACATTAGTTTTTCTTCTTTACGGGAACGCATCTCATATGTTGGGCAGGATATTTTTTTGTTTTCTAATACGGTGCGGTATAATATTCTTGTAGGACGTCTTATGGCTACAGAAGAAGAAATGATCGAAGTGGCTAAATCTGCTAATGCACATGAGTTTATTATGAATTTGCCTCAGGGATATGATACGCATGTAGGAGAAAATGGTAGCAATCTTTCTGGAGGACAGAAGCAGCGTATAGCAATTGCGCGTGCTATGTTACGCGATAGTCAAATTCTTGTATTAGATGAAGCTACTAGTGCCTTAGATACGCATACTGAAAGTCTTATTCGTCAAGCTCTTTCTCGTTTAATGAAAGGACGTACTACAATTGTGATTGCTCATAGGATATCAACAATTACCGAGGCAGATCAGATTATTTTTATAGAAAACGGAAAAGTATCTGAAATGGGAGACCAAAAATACTTATTGCAGCAAAAAGATGGTAGTTTATATAAGAAAATGTATGATTCTCAGATTCTTGGCAATCCATCATAATGGACGTGCAAAAAATGACTACATGCATGATCTAATGGAGTAATGATATCCTATTCTACTTTTCATGCATTTTTAAATGATACGATGTTTTCAATATTGATATATGCTATAGAAGTTTTTTCTTCTATAGCAAATAATTTATGTCAAATGTTTTCTTATTATGTGGTGTGAGCAAGCATATCTAACCGAGGTGGATAGGCTAGGGCGTGATGTCCTTCGTATAAGAGGCTTAAGTTTGGATTATAACAAGGATCTCGTTTGATAATTTTTCCCCAACGTTTTTGCAGATACGCAGACGCTTTGTAAAAGGCCATAATTTTTTCTCTAGTTTCATAATCATATTTTCTTGTACTAGATTCGTCATGATATAAGTCTGCATGAGGCGTCCAAACATTCCTATATTTTTTTTCAAGTACTCTCAAGCAAAGATCAGTATCACTGAATGCAACAGGAGTGTTTTCGTCGTCAAATCCACCGACATGCATAAAGCATTTTTTGCTCATAACCATACAAGCACCTGTAACAGCAGTGATTGAATGTGTAAAGATCATTGCAAAATATTGATAATTAATAGTACGTGGTCTTGCTCTATGATGTTTGTTTTTATGTCCTGCAATGCCGCCTATTCCCATAACAACACCACCATGTTGTATGCGTCTTTTACGGGTTTTCTGGAATCTTTTTTCACGATACCACAGACGTGCACCAACAATACCAACTTTTGGTTGGCTGGCTATTGACACCATTTCATATAACCACTCTCCATTAATAACTTCTGTATCATTATTGAGAAAGCAATAATATTGTCCTTTAGCATGTAGTGATGCACGATTATTTATCCGTGAATAATTAAAGGGATATGTATCGTCAGGTACAACACGCAAGTTTGAATGTTTTTTTGAAATATTTGTTAGATAAGATAAGGTTTTTGGATCATCAGATAAATTATCAACGACAATGACTTCAAAATTAGGATAGGTGGTTTTTTGATAGATGCTTTCCAGACATATCTTTAAGAGATGATGGTTATTATAAATAGGGATGATAATACTGACCAAAGGATAATCCGCACCAGTCATTATGTAGTGAGTGCGATATTGTGAACCATCAAAAATTGCCTTAACTGATATTCCAGAACGCTTAAAATGTTCATTTAAAGCACGTTCACCTGCACTTCCAGCATAATTTTTATTACTTATATTTTTAGATGTACTTCCATCATGAATACGCCAGTGATAAAGAACCCGAGGTATGTGTATTATTTGTGAAATGTTAATTTTCTCTAAGAATCTAAGGACTAGATCATAATCTTGTGCTCCTTCGAATCCTTCTCTGAATCCTCCTATTTTTTCAAAGGTTTTTTTTCTATAAACTCCTAAATGGGTTATCATATTCTGCACATAAAAAAGATCAATATTAAAATCATATTTGAAATATGGTGCACATCGCAGTTCATTTTCATTAATTTTATCTTCGTCGGAGTAAATGATTTCAGCATTTGGATTACGATTAATGGTGTCTGCTACATGGTATAGTGCTGTGGGATGCAATAAATCATCATCATCTAGAAGAGCAAGCCACTCACCTGTTGCTAATTCAGAGGCGCTATTAGAAGCAGCGGAGATATGTCCATTTTTAGATCGAAAAACAACTTTAATGCGTGGATCCATATTGGCATATTTTTTGAGTAGGGGTACTGTTTCCGTATCATCGGAACAATCCTCTGCAATGCATAATTCCCAATTGGTATAAATTTGGCTTCGAACAGATTCTATCGCCGCTTCTAACCATTCCTTTTTTGTATTATATACTGGCATAATCACGGATATAAGTGGTTTTTCTTTCCACTGTGACATCTCTAGAATCATTCTTTTTGTTAGTTGAGTAGATGCATCATGAAATACTGCAGACCATTCTCTATATTCTTTTTCAAAATTTTCGAATTTTCGAATACGACGTCTATATCGCCAAGACAATTTAAATCTTATTTTTCGAAAGATTGGCCTAGCAATATTTTTAAAGGATTTTAACATGGTTATTTTGTCCGTTATTTTATGTAAAAGTTTCTTTTTTTTTAAGTGCATTTTGAATTTTAAGTGCATTTTGAAGCTGTGTTTTCTATATACATGAAATTAATAAAACAACGATGAAAAATTAAATTAAAAATACAAACTAACAAAACATATATTTTAAAATGAATAAAAATATGTACATTTTAGAGATTTTATGTTTGATACTCATTCTACAATTATTAACTGTTTTTGTATATCTGTAAAATGATTTTATGAATTTTTTGACAATTAAATGAATGAGTTTTAATATGGATAGTAATCCCGTACGCGTTATAAAGACGAGAAAATTTGAGGATTCAAGAGGATGGTTTTCTGAGACTCATAATGATAAGTTTTTAAAAAAAAATGGTTTTCAAGATTTTTTTGTTCAAGACAATCATTCTTGCTCATTTCATTCTGGCACAATAAGGGGATTACATTTTCAGTATCCTCCATATGCTCAAGCAAAGCTTGTGAGATGTGTTTTTGGTCGTATTTTTGATGTTGTCGTAGACATAAGGAAAAATTCTCCTACTTATGGTCATTGGGTTTCTTTAGAACTCTCTGCCAGTAATGGTTTTCAGCTTTATGTACCAGTTGGATTTGCACATGGATTTATCACTTTAGAAATGAATACAGAAGTAATTTATAAAGTCACAAATTTTTATTCTGTAGAGCATGATTCTGGGATTGTTTGGAACGATAGAAGTATAAATATAACATGGCCTTTATTAGAACAAATATCGCCATATCTGTCGGAGAAGGATAAGAACCTCCCGTGTTTAAATCAATTAGATAGTCCGTTTGAGTACGATGGTTTTCCTCTTCGTTCATTGGAATTAGATAGGAACTTGTTATGCGTTTAATTGTTACGGGAGGAGCAGGTTTTATAGGCTCAGCATTGTGTCGATATTTAGTAAATGATCTAAAAATACACGTTTTAATAATAGATAAGTTGACTTATGCCGGAAATTTCAATTCTCTCAAAGAGATTTCTCATAGTAATTTGTTTTCATTTTTACAAGGAGATATTTGCGATCGAGAGTGTATTCGCTCTGCTCTAAAGGATTTTCAGCCCGATGCTATTATGAATCTTGCTGCTGAAAGTCATGTGGATCGTTCTATTTTAGGTGCAGATGCATTTATTACTACTAATATTATGGGCACTTTTGTTTTATTGGAAGAAACAAGATTATGGTGGTCGTGCTTATCGGGAAACAAAAAAGATAATTTTCGTTTTTTACACGTTTCAACAGATGAAGTATATGGATCTTTAGACAAAGGCTTGTTTTCTGAAGATATGCCGTATAATCCATCTTCTCCTTATTCTGCCACAAAGGCTTCTTCAGATTATTTAGTTTTGGCATGGGGAAACACATATGGAATCCCAGTTCTTTTATCTAATTGCTCTAATAATTATGGACCGTATCATTTCCCTGAAAAATTAATACCTTTGGCGATTACGAGGATGATAGAGGGGTCTCATGTATTTCTTTATGGTGATGGGAAAAATGTACGTGACTGGCTTTATGTTGAAGATCACGTTCGTGCATTATACTTAGTTCTTAAGAAAGGTAGGATAGGAGAAAGATATAATATTGGTGGCAATAATGAAAGAAAAAACATTGATATTGTTCTTCAAATTGGACGGTTATTAGATTTATTAAGTCCAAAATCTTATTCTCATACTGAATTAATTAGTTTTATAGAAGATCGTCCGGGACATGATCGTCGTTATGCTATTGATTCTTCTAAGATTAAATCTGAAATAGGATGGTCTGCTCAAGAAGATATGGAAAGCGGATTAAGTAAAACTATGCATTGGTATTTGAATAATAATTGGTGGTGGTATCCTTTATATAAAGAATTAAACCTTGGTAATAATTATTCCAAATGGAAAGATTTAAATGAAGTGTCTTGTAATAGGAAATAACGGACAAGTCGCACAATCACTATCTAATATATCTATGCAAGATGTTGAGGTTGTTAGAGTAGGGCGTCCTGACATTGATCTTTTAAATCCAAAAGATTTTGCGGAATTTTTTTTGAGCTTCTCTCCAGATATTATTATCAATCCTGCTGCGTATACAGCTGTAGATAAGGCTGAAGATGAGCCAGAGGATGCTTTTTCTATTAATGCCACAGGTGCAGGTGCCGTTGCAAGGGCGGCTAATTCCATTGGAGTTCCTTGTATTTATATATCTACAGACTATGTTTTTGATGGTTCATCCCATGCTCCTATTAATGAATCCTCTCGGACTAATCCTCGTAATATATATGGAAAAAGTAAATTAGCTGGAGAAAAAGAAGTGGCATCTTCTACTAGTAATTACGTTATTTTACGTACAGCATGGGTTTATTCTATGTTTGGTACAAATTTTTTACTTTCTATGTTGCAATTATCAAAAGAACATCATGAAATAAATGTTGTAAGTGATCAATTTGGAGCGCCAACCTCAGCATCGCAAATTGCTAAAGCAGTTATTCAAGTCGCTCGCAATTTAATAGAAAACTCTGATCCATCATTACGGGGTATATTTCATATGATAGCTGATGGAGGTCCTATTAGTTGGGCAGATTTTGCTGAACAAATTTTTCTATTATCGGTAGAACATGGGGGTTCTTATTCTAAAGTTTGTCGTATTCCCACAAAAGAATATCCTAGAAAAGCACATCGTCCAGCATATTCTTGTCTTGATTGTAGTAAACTAGAAAAAATCCATAAGGTACGGATTCCCTCTTGGAGAGAAGGGCTTCGTGATGTTTTTTTTGAACATTTAAACAGATAATAGGTATATGCATTTTTTATTGGAGGTAAGATGAAGGGTATTGTCCTTGCTGGTGGTTCTGGTACACGTCTTAAACCATTGACGGATTTGATTTCTAAGCAGATGTTGCCGATTTATAATAAGCCGATGATTTACTATCCTGTGAGTACTCTCATGGATGCGGGAATTCGTGATATATTAATTATTGCTACGCCAAGAGATCTTCCTGTTATGAAGGAATTTCTTGGATCAGGAGAAAAATGGGGGGTACAGTTTTCATATATAGCCCAGCCTTTTCCAGGTGGTTTGGCGCAATCTTATATTTTGGGCGCAGAATTTGTTGGGAATTCTCCTTCTGTTCTTATTTTAGGTGATAACGTTTTTTACGGTTATGATATCTCAACTGTTTTTCAGAAAGCGATTGCTCGACCACAGAATGCCACTATAGTTGCTTATCATGTTAAGGATCCAAGACGTTATGGTGTTGTTGAAGTGGATTATTTGAATCGAGCTATTTCTATAGAGGAAAAACCTCAAAATCCCAAATCATCTCTTGCCGTTACAGGAATTTATTTTTACGATCAAGAGGTCGTTAATATAGCTCGTAATCTTCAACCTTCTGCTCGTGGAGAATTAGAAATTACGGATGTTAATGCTTATTATCTTAGCAAAGGTTTGCTTTCAGTGGAAATTTTGCGTGAAGGTAGCTGGTGGTTTGATGCAGGTACAGCAGATTCTTTATTGGATGTTTCTGTCTTTGTTCAAAGTATTGAAAACCGTCTAGGATTATCTGTTGCTTGTCCTGAAGAAATAGCGTATCGCCGTAACTTTATCAGTGAACAACAATTTTTTCATCTGATTGATGAATTTGGTAATTCTCCTTACGGGTTATACCTTAAAGAAGTCGTTGAGAAAAAATGTACTGTCGTTGTGTAATAAACGGTGAATTTTACTTACATTTTTGAGTAATATGTATGATGATACCTTTTCCCACTGTATATCGTCTGATTCTGAATCGTGAATTCCGAAATTATTCGTTATGTATTGTTCAGATGACTTCTTCAAAGAAGAAAAAAATAGTTGTCTGTTTGCCGGTTAGTAAATACAACGAAGGTTATTTTTTATTCACTTCTCGTTTTGAATCTTGGAATTTTTCTAGCGATCATTTTACTATTGTGAAGGTGGATTATTTTAGAGGTTTTTTTTTCTGGGTTTGGTCTTTTTTGCATAGGCGTGCAAGAAGATTGTGTTACAATGAAAACTACGTTATAGCGTATGGTTCAAAAAAAGGAAGGAAACTTTTTTATAAATCTAATCGTTATATGATGAGACGAGGACTCCATTTTGATGGACAAAAAATTCATAATTTCCCAAATTTACTGTATGGGTGGCAATCTCCTATCACGGAAAAGGTTGTACAGGTTGCGATCAAAGCAAAAATAGCTATTGTAGTTCACATTTATTATTTTGACCTTTGGGCGGAGATAGCAAATCTACTTTCGAATTTAAATTTTTCTTTTGATTTACATGTCACGCTTGTTGACGAAAGTGCATCTATAAAACTGGAAATTTTAAAAATTTTTCCTGATGCTCAAATTCATATGATGGAAAATTGTGGACGTGATGTTCTTCCTTTTCTCATATTGCTGGAAACAGAAAAATTGAGTTGTTATGACTATATATGTAAAATTCATGGAAAGAGATCCTATAGACAAGGGCATGTTTGGTGGGAGGGGGATTTATGGAGAAGATGGCTTTTTTATGATCTTCTTGGAGCACCTGGTATTGCTCTTAAAATTATTCGCACTTTTGATACAAATAGTGAAATAGGGATGATTGGTTCTCGAGCATATCGTTATCCTAATAGATATTGTAATGATAAGTCCTCTTTAGGAACAAATCATAAGATGATTTGTTCTATTGCGGGTAGAATGGGCGTTGAATTTCAAGATCAAAATCTTGATTTTTTTGCTGGAACAATGTTTTGGGTTCGAACTAAAGCTTTAGATCCTATAAAAAAAATAAAGCTTTCACGGGATTTTAAAAGAAAATCTCATAAATCTTTAGATGGAGAGATTGAGCATGCTATTGAAAGGTGTTTTCCCTTATCCGTTAAAAAATCAAATTTTCACATTGCTGATTTTGATTGCGTTTTAGAAGAAAAAAATGAAAAAGAGCTGTAAATACCCATTTCAAAAGTTTAATATTTAGGGTAAAGTATTCTTTGATTGTATACTCCTCGTAAATGCACTTTTGGACAAGATTTAAGACTATGGATATTTGTAGAAGCAATGAAATGTATTCTTAATAGGTAATATGAGCAATAGAATGAATTTTGTGAATACTTTTATTTAAATTTATGTCTTTATTTCATACTAGTCATTCCAAGTACACGATTTATTAGGAATTTTCAATCATTAAGGTAGTGGGTTGTTTTTATTCCCATTTAAAGAGTTTTTAGCTTTTTTTTTACGTAGTACATAGTACGCTATAAAGTCCTAGGCGAAGGAAAAAAAAGTTAATGTTCTTACATATTGATCAGAAGATATTTTATGTAGGGTGACTACGAGATTGATTTTTTAATTATACATATTATTTGTTTTTCTCGTGTTTACAAAATATTTTATGATGTCTTTAATCTAAGAAGATGATTTATTTCATCTTATGGGGATTTTTTATGTCGCACGAGACACCTTTTATGACTACCATTATATGGGGTTTTGTATTGGCTTTTATTTTTGGAGCCATTGCAAACCGATGTCGTTTGCCGACATTAGTCGGGTATCTTGTGGCGGGTATTCTTGTAGGCCCTCGTACTCCGGGATTTGTTGCTAGTCAATCTTTAGTTCCTTCGCTTGCAGAGATAGGAATAATCCTATTAATGTTCGGAGTTGGTTTGCATTTTTCTGTAAAAGATCTCATTTCTGTACGTGGTGTTGCTCTTCCTGGAGCTCTTATTCAAATACTTTTAGGCACAGTGCTTGGCGCCTTAATGGGAATGGTTATGGGTTGGTCTCTAGGGGGTAGTCTTGTATTTGGCCTCGCTCTTTCCATTGCATCCACGGTTGTTCTTTTAAAAGCTCTTCAAGAGAATCGTATTCTTGAAACAGAGCGTGGGAAGATTGCTGTTGGATGGTTGATCGTTGAAGATTTAATAATAGTCCTTGCGCTTGTTTTCATTCCCGCTGCTGCAAATAATTATTCAACAGGTTCTTCTGCTGTATCACATCCATGGAATTTTTTTGCCAGTCAATTGGTAGGTTTTGAATTGGGAATGGTGGGGCTTATTATTGTTACCTTGTTAAAAGTTATTGCTTTTATTGGGGTAATGTTGGTTTTTGGTCGGCGAGTTATTCCTTGGATATTGCATAAAATATTTTATACAGGATCCCGAGAACTATTTCGTCTTGGCGTATTAGCTATAGCACTTGGATTTGCATATGGATCCTCAAAACTTTTTGGAGTTTCACTGTCTTTGGGTGCTTTTTTTGCAGGAATGATTTTAGCAGAAAGTGAGCTTAGTCAAAGTGCGGCACAAGAAAGTCTTCCTTTACGTGATGCGTTTTCAGTGCTTTTCTTCATTTCAGTTGGGATGATGTTTAATCCTGACATTTTGATCAGCAATCCTATTCTTTTAATTATGGCGGTAATCATTGTTATTTTAGGAAAAGCTTTAATAGCATTTATGGTAGTGATTGCTTTTGGAAGGTCTATCGCAACGGCTTTGACAATTGCAGCTAGTTTATCACAAATTGGAGAGTTTTCTTTTATTTTAGCTAATCTTGGAGTAGAACTAGGGATCTTGCCAGATCAGGCTAGAGATCTTATTCTAGCATCATCCATTATATCTATTATATTAAATCCACTTGTATTCGTTTTAGCTGAATCTTTGCAGTCTTTTCTTGTTTTCCGTTTGGCTAAAAGAACGGATAATAATGGTATAGAAACGTTTTCTCATACTCATACGGAACAAGATGCAAAAGAAATTCTTGTGGAATCAGTGTTAGAACAGCAAGAAGTTGCAATACAGAATACAGATCTGTGTGATCATGCTATTTTAGTTGGGTATGGACGTATTGGTAAAATAATAGTGCAAAATTTGAAAGCAGCAGGTATTTCACTTCTTGTTATAGAGGATTCGGAGAAGAGAATTGAAGAATTGCGGTCATTAGAGATTGATGTGATATACGGCAATGCTACCCTTGAAAAAGTTCTTTCAATGGCTAATATTGAGAAAGCTCGATCTCTTGTTATATCTATTCCTACTGCATTTGAAGCAGCATATATTGCACAAGAAGCACGTAAATCAAATCCCTCTATATTGATTATAGCTCTTGCTGGTTCAGATTCTGAAGTAGAACATTTAACTCGACATGGGGCAGATACTGTTGTTATGAGTGCACGAGAAATTGCTTTGGGCATGTTAGGTAGATTAAATCAAGTTCACCATGAAAATGTTGTATACGAACAGTGTAATGACGATGAAGTTAATTCAAAAGACAACCCTGCAATAGTAGGCGTTGATTTATAGATGTTTTTTCTCGTTAAGCATATTTTTTGTCTTTGAAAATTACGTGAGTGGTAGTTAATGTATTTTAGAATGAAATTATAGATGCGAAATAATCCTTGGCTTGTGGGCTTATATGCAATGATCTGTGGTATAGGTATTCTTTTTGCTTTGCCTAATTTTTTGCCAAAATATTTTTTAGATGAATTTCCTTCGTTCATGCCGAAAAAGCATGTTTCTTTAGGATTGGATTTACAAGGAGGATCGCATTTAGTCTTGGAAGTAGATGAAGATGATTTGATTAGTGAATATTTGAACACATATTTAGACGAATTGCGCTCTTTTTTAAGAACAGATAATGTATCTGTTCTTTCAATGCGTCAGATCAAAAATCGAATAACACTTTCTTTCCCTGATTCTAGATCAAAGGAAAATGTTGTCGGTAAAATTAATAATTTTCTTCAAAGTCTTTCTTCTAAATTCAATATGGATCCAAAGAAAAATTTGTTGATTGCAACTAATATCGAAAATGAAATATCGATTGTATTAAGACAAGATGCGATTGATTCGTTAGTTTCTCCTGCGATTAAACAAAGTATGGAAATTATTCGTCAACGTATTGACCAAATTGGCATCAATGAACCAACGATACAGCGTTTAAGTTCAAACCGTATACTTATTCAGCTCCCAGGAGAACAAAATTCTTCCCGTTTGCGTCAATTATTAGGCACAACAGCTAAAATGAGTTTTCATAAAGTATTGCCGAATGATCGTAATAAAGGATTTGTTCTTGGTGCGAGTCTTTTGAAAGATAATGATGGCAATCAATATCTTGTCGAAGATAAAGTTGAAATTTCTGGCACACACTTGAATGGTGCTACTGCTAATTTTGATCGTGGAACACATAATCCAGTAATTGATATTAGTTTTGATGACATAGGTGCTCGTCGTTTTTTTGAGATGACGCGTGATAATGTAGGAAAGGTTGTAGCTATAGTTCTTGATGGCAGGGTTTTAACTGCTCCTGTTGTGAATCAGGCTATTCCAAATGGTAGAGCACAAATATCTGGTAAGTTTACGATTGAAACAGCCGGCATTTTAGCAGCGATGTTACGTGCGGGTTCTTTGCCAGTAAAATTAAATATTGTCGAAGAGAGAAGTGTTGGTGCAGATCTTGGTAGCGATTCTATTAATAATGGAATGTATGCTATTACATCAGGATTGGTTCTTGTAGTTTTTTTCATGATCTTTCTTTATGGGAGATGGGGGCTTCTTGCTGATTTTTCTATTTTTTTAAATATTATTTTAACCCTTGCTCTTTTGAGTTTGTTGGATGTTACTTTAACGCTTCCTGGTATTGCAGGAATTGTATTAGGTATAGGATTGGCTGTTGATTCTAATATTTTAGTAAATGAACGAATACGAGAAGAGAGTCGTAAAAATCAAAGTGTTTTTTATAGTTTAGATATGGGTTTTTCCCGTGCTTTTTCTACTATTTTCGATTCTAATATGACGGCTTTGATATCGAATGTTATCTTGTTTTTTTTCGGTACTGGTCCAGTTCGTGGTTTTGCTGTTACAATGGGTTTATCCATTTTGATCTCTATGTTTACGTCAATCTCTATTGTTCGTGCTATGATGATTTTTATTGTACGATACACACAAAATAGATCTATAAATATCCAGCCTTTATTGCGATTTTTTCTGATTCCCGATCATACCACTATTCAGTTTATGAAAATGCGTTTTTGGGGAATTGGAATTTCTATTATTTGTTCCATTGGTTCTATGGTTTTATTGTATACACATGGATTAAATTATGGAGTTGATTTTGAAGGTGGTATTCAGATAGGTGTACTCACTAGTAAATCCGTAGATTTATCTGTAGTGCGATCTAATTTAGAATCTTTGCAAATAGGGGATGTCTCTTTTCAAAATTTTGATGGAGATAAAAATTTTCTTGTTAGGTTAAAATATCAGCATGGTAGTATTGCCGATCAAACTCGTGTTTTAGAAGAAGTTAAGAAAAAAATAACTGAAACAGTGCCCTCTGCTATGATTCAACACACAGAAATAATAGGTCCGAAAGTTTCTAGAGAATTAATCGAAAAGGGAATTACAGGGGTTATTATCTCTGTAATTACAATTTTAATTTATATTTGGATTCGTTTTGAATGGCACTTTGCTGTAGGTGCGATAACAACATTGATATTAGATATAACTAAAACATTGGGTTTATTTTCTTTATTTGCAATAGAATTTAATCTCACAGCGGTTGCGGCGATTTTGACGCTGATCGGTTATTCTGTTAACGATAAGATCGTGGTATACGATCGAATGCGTACGAATATGAAACTGGATTCTTCTATTCCGTTTCGAGATTTGATAGATAAGTCTATCAATGAGACTTTGAGGCGCAGTATTTATACTTCCACAGCTGCTTTTATGTCTGTATTGCCTATGGCTATTTGGGGTGGAACTGCTATAGCAAGTTTTGCAGTCCCTATGGCATTTGGTATTTTTATAGCAGCTTCTTCTTCTATTTTTATTGCTGCTCCGATATTGCTCTTTATCCATAAATGGCGCTTTAAAAATGCTATGATATAATAAAGAAATATTGCATCAAATAGATGTTTTTTCGTTTTAAGGCAAGGGTTTATCTAAAAAATATGTTTTTATTTTTCGCAACAACATTCTTTCATAGGAGAGATAAAGAGATCTTTTTGTTTATGGTGCTGCAAGAGAGAATCGGACTCTCGACCTCTCCCTTACCAAGGGAGTGCTCTACCACTGAGCTACTGCAGCGTATCTGATAGAATAATTATATTGCTTATCTATATGTATATCAGTTACAATTTTATTGCTATATCTTATTATAATATATTATAGAAAAATGTGCTGACTTTTTTGTATTCTAGGGGATTTTTGAATGAAAATTAGTAATAATAAAGACGATTATAGTAGTGAAAAAGATATTTTATTTAATGAAAGAAAAAATGTTAATTCTCAGGAAGATCGCAAAAAAAGATTAGCGTCTATGCTAAGAAAGAATCTTCATCGTCGTAAAGAGCAGGCACGTCTTAAAGATTAAAAATATAAAAAAATCTTAGATGACATGAATTTCTTTTTTGTCTATGTT
The DNA here is from genome assembly GCF_001021085.1 of Candidatus Liberibacter africanus PTSAPSY. Taxonomy (NCBI): domain Bacteria; kingdom Pseudomonadati; phylum Pseudomonadota; class Alphaproteobacteria; order Hyphomicrobiales; family Rhizobiaceae; genus Liberibacter; species Candidatus Liberibacter africanus. The sequence goes on from NZ_CP004021.1 coordinate 944,074, forward strand.
ATAAAATTATTGTGAAATAAGAGTTTTTATTTGTGGTTTTCATAAGAAAAGATTGTTTGTTTTTTAGAGGAGAATTTAGGTTTTAAAAACCTTGTAGAAAATGGAGCGTATAAAGATTATAGGGGGCAATAAACTTAATGGTATTATTCCAATTTCTGGGGCAAAAAACGCTGCTTTGCCGCTAATGATAGCATCATTACTTACAAGTGAAACGTTAACGTTGGAAAACATTCCTAATTTAGCGGATGTGAAACTTCTTATTCGTATTTTAAAGTCCCATGGAGTTGAGATATCAAGTGATAGTGGTGATCAGGATGATAATTATTCTTCAACAATGCACTTTAGGTGTCCTCTTATAGTTGATCTGACTGGATCATATGACTTAGTTTCTAAAATGAGAGCTAGTTTTTGGGTCATTGGACCTTTATTGGCACGAGCAGGATATGCTCGTATATCTTTGCCTGGTGGCTGTGCTATTGGCACACGTCCTGTTGATTTGTTCGTAGATTCATTAAAATCCTTAGGTGTTATAATAAAAATTGATGGTGGTTATGTAGATGCTCGTGTTTCTAGTAAAGGCTTGAGAGGAACGGATTATACATTTTCGAAAGTCTCTGTCGGCGCAACACAAGTGATGATGATGGTCGCGTGTTTGTCGAGTGGAGATACATCTATTCATAATGCGGCATGTGAACCAGAAGTTGTTGATCTTGCCTATTGTCTTAATGCGATGGGAGCAAAAATTTCTGGGATAGGTTCTTCTACTCTAATGATAGAAGGAGTTACGAGTTTATCTGGAACACGTTATAAAGTTCTTCCAGATCGAATTGAAGCAGGAACTTATGCAATGGCTGTGGCAATGACAGGAGGAGATGTCATTTTAAAAATCACTGATTCTTCTCCTTTAAAAACAGTTTTTAAAGTAATGCGCCAGACCGGGGTGGATATTGATGTTATAGATAAGGGTATTCGTGTACGATGGAATGGAGATAAATTAAGGCCTGTTGATATTGTAACAGCTCCTTTCCCTGGTTTCCCAACTGATTTGCAGGCGCAATTTATGGCTATGATGTGTTGTGCATCGGGTGTTTCACATATCACTGAAACTATTTTTGAAAATCGTTTTATGCATGTACAAGAACTAGTTCGACTTGGTGCTCAAATTTCTCTTTTGGGACAAACAGCAAGAGTTGAAGGGGTTGATTTATTACGAGGAGCTCCTGTCATGGCGACTGATTTGCGCGCTTCAGTTTCTTTGGTGATAGCAGCATTAGCAGCTCAAGGAGAAACAGAAATTTCTCGCGTGTATCATCTTGATCGAGGTTTTGAATCTTTAGAAAAAAAATTGAGCGGATGCGGTGCCTTGATACAGCGTATTTAGAAATAAATTATGAATAACATATCCATTTGAACGTCATTCCTTATTGTAGTAGTTATGATTTAATATAAAAACTAGTCTTTTTTGTAAAAATATAATGCTGTTTCTTTGGTGATAGCAGCATTAGCAGCTCAAGGAGAAACAGAAATTTCTCGCGTGTATCATCTTGATCGAGGTTTTGAATGTTTGGAAAAAAGTTGAGCGGATGCGGTGCCTTGATACAGCGTATTTAGAAATAAATTATGAATAACATATCCATTTGAACATCACTCTTTATTTTAGTAGTTATGATTTAATATAAAAACTAGCCTTTTTTGTAAAAATATAATGCCGTAGAATGTTTTTTAAAGAATTATTTGAAACGAAATTTTCTATATTTCTTCTTTGGTATATTGCAATATTCTTTTTACAGTAGAGACTAATTCAGAAACAGGAATCATAGTTTGAGCTACGCGCGCTTCACGCCAAGATTCATTATTTTGTATTTCTTTGGAGAGTTCTTTCCCTTTGATTAGGTCTTTAATTTGTAGCATTCCTTGAGATCTTTCTCCTGTTCCTTGAATAATAGCAATAGGGCAATTACGTCGATCGGCATATTTCAATTGATTGCCAAAATTCTTAGAAGATCCTAGAAACATTTCAGCACGTATACCCGCTGATCGTAACATTTGGGTATACATTTGATATTTGCTTAAGCTATCTGGATCATGATCCATGGTGGTTATGAGTACTGGTCCTATTTCTTTTGTATTATTTATGGAACTTTCAAGGCTTTTTAGAGCAACGATCATACGTGAAATTCCAATAGAAAAACCTGTTGCAGGTACGTTTTGTCCTTTGAAACGTGATATGAGTCCATCGTAACGACCACCACCTCCAACGGATCCAAAAATTACAGGTTGTTGTTTTTTGTTCATTACAGGAAAACGTAGGACAGCCTCGTAGACACATCCTGTATAGTATTCTAGACCTCTGACAATCGTAGAAGATATTGCAATGCGTTCTGAATCATATCCAGATTTTTTGACAAGTTCACTAATCGAAATAAGTTCATTATATCCTTTTTCTCCGATAGCTGAGCCTTTCACTAGTTCGTACAACTCATTCATCGATTTTTCAAGTTCAATGGAAAGGAAAGACATCACCACATCGATTTGCTCAGATGTAAGATTGGCTCCTGTCGTGAAATCTCCTGAGCTATCTATACGTCCTTTCCCAAGCAATAATTTAACTTCTTGCAGTCCAAATTTATCCAGTTTATCAATTGCGCGTAAGACAATTAATCGTTCTTTGAGCTTATTATCACCATGCAATCCAATTTTTTCTAAGATACCATCAAGTATTTTACGATTATTGATTCTTATTTGGTAATGATTTTGTTTTATTCCTACGGATTCAAGTGTATCTGCCATCATCATACACATTTCGGCATCAGCTGTTTCGGCTGAAGATCCGACGTTATCTACATCACATTGTATAAATTGTCTAAATCTTCCAGGTCCGTGTTTTTCATTACGGAATACAGGTCCAATACGGTATGTGCGATATGGAAAAACTATTGTATCAAAATTTTCTGCAACATGGCGTGCTAAAGGAGCGGTTAAGTCATAGCGCAAGCTAATCCACTGACCGTCATCATCTTGAAGAGAAAAAACACCTTTGTTAGGTCTATCGTCATCGGGGAGAAATTTTCCCAAGGCATCAGAATATTCTAATAAAGGTGTTTCAATGGGATCAAAGCCATATTTTTCATATATATTACGAATGGCATCAATAATCTTATCGCGAATACGTATTTCTTTTGTTGGACAATCAACAAATCCACGAGGTAATTCTGCCCTTAACTTTGTTGTTTTTTTCATATCTCCTCGCATATATCAAAGGTATATTATTCTGTTATGGTGTAAAAATAAATTTGGACTGCAACTAATGGGCGATAAAGTGATGAGAGTTATTTGGGCTATCGCTGGATAGATCATATCTATGGTTATATTGTATGTTATTTAAATTATTATGTATACATTGTTTATATTAAGGTTAGAGAAGATTGTTCTTTTGTGCTGTCATTATTATCTATTTTTCGGTGGATTGTATCCACTTCCAATTGCAGTATAAAGATCTACATAGTCTTTTGCTAATTGTTTTTTAGCTATAGATAAATTAATTTTTTCTTTTTCGGTAGTACGTTGTATGTCTAATAGATTATACAAAGAGTATCTTCCTTGTGTATGGTTGATCATTGATAGTTTTGTAGCTTTTTCATATAATTCCACAGTATCTTGGATTTTTATGATGATTTTTTTATCTGCGTCAATAGCTACTAATGCATCTTCTACTTCTTTAATAGCTTGTAATACTGTTTCTTTCCATGCAACGTACTGCTCTTGTGCTAAGGATTCGGCTCTGCGTATGTTAGATTTAATTTTTTGTCTGTTAAAAATTGGTAGGGATATTTTTGGACCAAAAGACCAGTTAGTATTTTGAGGAAATCTACTATCGTGTGTAAGGGAGATAGAACCATTTAATGAAATCGAAGGATAAAGATCGGATTCAGCTATACCTATTTTAGCTGTTAACTCAGAAAGTTTTTTCTCTTGATAACGAATATCTGGTCTATTTCGAATCATGTCTGCCGGGATTCCGATATTAATAGGTACATATAAATTCAACTGAAAGGGAGCAGGCTTCTTTTGCATATCATGTAAAAGATCAGTGGCGGGATAACCAAGAAGAGTAGAGATGTTATGCACGTTAACACGAAATTCTTTTTCAAGATTCAGTATATCAGATTCGGCTGATTTTATTTCTGCTTCTAGTTTTATAAGAGATAATTTTGATATGGCTCCTTTGGAGTATTGAAGATGACTTAGTTCTATATTTTTTTTGTGTAAATCTACTATTTGATGAGCAATTGATATTCTTTCTTTAAAATGACGTGCGTTTATATATGAGTATATTATTTTGGAAATAATGGTGAGTTTTGCCATATCTGCTTGAGCATATGCACCATCAAAATATGCTACGGCACTTTCCATACGCTTTTTTTGTCCAAATAAGTCAATTTTCCAATCAGCATCTAATCTTCCTGTGGAATTAGTGTTCAATTCGGGCATAATGTCATGGGATATTGACGTATGCAAAGAAGGGGCCATCTCTGCTTGAGCAGATAGGATGTTTTCCTTTGCGATATTTATACGTTCTTTTACTTGAAGTATTGTGAGATTTTGTTGTAAGGCAATTTGGACAAGTTTATTAAGATAGGTATCGTTAAATGATTCCCACCATTGTAGTGTGTCTATATGGATGATTTTTTTTGAATTTCCTATAGAAAATTTTGTGGGTAACATTGGTATTTGAGGGCTTGTGTATTTAGGACCCACACTGCATCCCGGCAACAATACAATAAAGAGAGAAAAAATTATTTTTATAATATTCATGAAAATGAGATCTTTTAGATAAAAATAAAAAAGAAAATTGGTAATGCTACTTGAATGAAATATGTTATATAATTCGAAAATGTTTATTTTTTCGCATTAATATACATAATATTGAAAATAGTCTTAAGCATTTGATTTAAGAGTATTTTTTATATTTACTGTGTGCTTTTTTATGGAATTCATGGTTATTTTATTTCTTACATTTTCAATCTATATGGGAGAAAGATGATCTTTTATTTTTGGAATACTCAAGGGTATTTTATTGTCTTCTTTTATATGCTTTGTTGTCTGTGATCCTGATTTATTTGTATACCGATAATCAATTCAAGGGTATTAAATGCGAGCTCTAATTACTGCTTATCTATGCAATATCTTTTTTTAAAACATTTCCCCATTCGATTGAGATTTAATGCCACTAGCATAAATTTTTTTGTAATATTTGATTGCATATTGCAGATTCGAACAAAACATCACAGTTGTTCAAACAACAGCCTATTTTTTAGTATTTAATAATCTCGGCATTAATAGATCATTTATTCACGATCGTTCAAACTTGTTTCGTATCCTTTTGACCGATTTTTTTGTATTTGAATATCAATGGTAAAGAAAACAGATTTAACTATATGACCCAATGCAATGAATTATGGACATGATTATATATGATTTACAGGTTGTGGGAAATGATATGTGCGACAATTGGCAAACACGTTGAATTAAAATATTTCTATATTTTAAGTGAAGATGATACCAACTATTAGTTATACAAAATCTTATATAAAATTCACATGGAGGCCTCGCCCAGAATCGAACTGGGGTTGAAGGATTTGCAGTCCTCTGCGTAACCATTCCGCCACGAGGCCGAAGATATAAAGCAATAAAAAAAGGTAGAAATCTTCTTTTTTTAAACATCTAGCGCTTCATAAAGGATACCACCACAATCCATATAACAGTAAATTTTTTTTCTCGCAAGGATAAATTTAATTAACGTCAAATATTAATAATCCAAAAAGTAAATTCGTCTATAATGGAATTTATGAATTATATGAGTGTATTTTTTGATAAGTAACATTTCCATTATTAATTATTTTAAAACAATATTCCCATTATGAATGAAAAAATTGTGAAAAATTAATAATTTCTTAATAATATCAAATATTTTGGTTTATTTTTTGAAATGATTTTTATATATTGATCGTGGCTGTTTTGGTACTATCATGAAAAGATTGTAACAGGTAAATGTCAAAATGATACTTTGCGATAGGTGGGTTAGTATATGAAAGTAGATTGTGATTTTAGATTAGTGTAATTTTGCTATGTCTCTTCATGATAATGCCATTTTGATGGCGGTTTAGAATAGAGATTTAAAATTAAAATAAATAGTTCTTTTCTTATATATTTTTTTTAAAAGGGGATAAAAATGGTTCAATCTACTAATGCGGTATCCGAACCATCTATGGAAGAAATTGTCAATTCTATTCGTAGAATATTAGAAAGTAATGATCAGGAATTTTCTTCGTCTAATAATGTGCAAACTCAGGTTCAAGAGCGCAAAGAAGGTGTGGATGAGAACAAAGATCTTATGCAAGAGGATAAAATGTCGACTCGTCTTTTTTCAGATTCAAATTCTCGTTTGAGAAAATATACTGTAGAGCGTCCGCAACAGGAATCTGTATCACTTTCTGATATTGCGGCGCGTGTTCGTTCTGAAGCACGGAGCGATTATCCTCGTGCGTCTTCCGATGTATCTTCTCCTGTAGAAGGGTTGATGCCTACGAAGAGTGTGTCAGAAGAAGATATTATCCAAGATGAATCTTTGAATGAAGATATTTCTTCAAATTTGGATCTTAATGTGCAGATGAAAGACCCAATGCATTCTTCCGATGTCGTGGATGTATGTAAAGAAGAAGATCAGGCGATTATTTCATCTGACATTGAAAATCAAGTTGCTTCTTCTTTTGATCAGTTGGTAAAGGCTCTTAAGGAATCGGATAGTCGTTCTCTTGACCAGCTTTCTATAGATGTATTGCGTCCTATGTTGCGTGAATGGTTAGATGATAATTTGCCAGGCATTGTAGAGAGACTTGTACGGGAAGAAATAGAGAGAATTGCTAGGGGTCCTGTTCGGCGTTAATCTGTTTTTTTGAATTTTTAGTCTTTTTCTAGGAATTTTGTTTTTCATTTTAAAGCATGATTAGAGGTGATATTTTAATTGGTTTTTGTGGATGATAGATAAAACATATGATTTCTCTCTGGTAGAAAGAAAAAGTGCAGACAAATGGCATTCCATTGATGCATTTCGTATGGGTGCGAATGCTAGTCTGAATTCTGAATCTTTCTGTATTGTTATGCCTCCTCCAAATGTAACGGGTTCGTTACATATGGGGCATGCTTTTAATAGTACTATACAGGATATCATCATTCGTTTTGAACGCATGAGAGGGAAGAATGTATTGTGGCAACCAGGAATGGATCATGCTGGTATTGCTACGCAGATAACAGTTGAATCTCGTTTGCTTTGCGAATCTTCTCTAACTCGAGAAGATATTGGGCGTCAGGCTTTTATTGAGAAAATTTGGGATTGGAAAGAAAAATCTGGAGGATTCATTCTCAGTCAATTAAAAAGGTTGGGTGCATCATGTGATTGGTCTCGTGAGAGATTTACAATGGATCAGGGAATGTCTCAAGCAGTCATCAGTGCTTTTGTCATTCTTTATAAAGACGGTTTGATTTATAGAGATAATAGGATTAGTAATTGGGATCCGCATCTTAAAACTTCTGTATCTGATCTTGAAGTAATTCAAGATGAGGTTGATGGAAGTTTATGGTATATACGTTATCCATTAGTTGACGGAGTCACGTATTGTCATCCAATTACATTTGATAATGATGGGATTCCTATTGATTGGGAAGTTCGTGATTATATTATTGTGTCTACGACTCGTCCAGAAACAATGTTTGGGGATGTCGGTATTGTTATTCATCCCGATGATTGTCGTTATAAAGATCTTGTGGGGAAATATGCTAAGATTCCCATAGTTGATCGTATTATTCCTATTATATGTGATTCTGATCCTGATCCTGAATTTGGATCTGGAGTAGTTAAAATAACTCCTGCACATGATTTTAATGATTTTGAAGTTGCAAAGCGTCATGGATTGGATTTCATAAATATTTTAACTCCTGAAGCAAAGATTTTTCTCTTAAGAAACGAAAGTTTTTTGAAAGATCTTGTTATTTCCGATGAAATTAGAGATATTTTAAACGAATTTGAGGGTTTAGATTGTCTTACTGCTCGCTCGAAAATAGTTTCATTTCTTGAAAAAATTAATCTTCTTGATGAAGTTAAATCTTATAGGCATGTTGTACCTCGTTGTGAGCGTAGTGGTGTAATTATCGAACCTCGTATAACAGAACAATGGTATCTTGATGCTAAAGTTTTAGCGGAATCTGCGATTCTTTCGGTAAGAAGCTCTCGTACCTCTTTTATCCCTCAATCTTGGGATAAAAGTTATTATGAATGGCTAGAAAATATTCAACCTTGGTGTATTTCACGGCAGATTTGGTGGGGACATCAAATTCCTGTTTGGTATGGTCCCGACGGGAAGGTATTTGTTGAAAATACTGAAGATGTTGCTTTGCGTTCTGCTATTGATTATTACCTTGCGCAGAATAATGACATGACGCTCAATGTGCAAAAAATGATACAAGAGGGAAATGTATCAAAACTTTTAAAACGTGAGGAAGATGTATTAGATACTTGGTTTTCTTCTGCGCTTTGGCCTTTTGCATCTCTTGGATGGCCAGAAAAAACTACTGAATTAAAAACTTATTATCCTACAAATATTGTGGTAACTGGATTTGACATTTTGTTTTTCTGGGTCGCACGTATGATGATGATGGGTCTGTATTTTATGAAAGATACGGAAGGTAAGGGAATTGAGCCTTTTCAGATCGTTTATATGCATGCGTTGATTAGAGATAAAAATGGACAAAAAATGTCTAAATCTAAAGGCAATGTTATAGATCCAATTGATTTGATAGATCAATATGGTGCAGATGCTTTGCGATTTTATTTTTCTATCATGGCCGTTCAAGGGCGTGATATTAAGTTGGATTTAGAGCGTATTATTGGTTATCGCAATTTTGTCACTAAATTTTGGAATGCTGTGCGTTTTGCAAAAATGAAAGATGCAAAACACAGTGTTTCTTTTATTCCCCAAAATGTAGAGTGGATTATTAATAAATGGATTATCGCACGACTTGCCGCTGTGATTAATGAAGTTACAATAGGGATAGAGAATCGTCGTTTTAACGATGTGTCTGCTATTTTATATCGTTTTGTGTGGAATGAGTTATGCGATTGGTATGTTGAATTTATTAAATCAATTCTCAATCAAGAAGATAATAGATTTGTTTCTGAAACTTTATCATGTTTCTCTTACGTATTATGTAATGTTTGTAAGTTGTTGCATCCAATTATACCATTTGTGACAGAAGAACTTTATGCGCATGTTTCTCCTTATGATGACATGAAAAAAAGTGGTTTTTTATGTCATGCACAATGGCCATCACTTTCGTTCTATGAACCTGCATCTGTAGAAGAAGTGAATTGGGTTATTCGTTTGATTTCTGAAGTTCGTTCCGTACGTACAGAAATTAATGTACCATTGAAAGCAGTAGTACCATTAGTTTTTGTCAACATAGATCCAGTTATGCGAGAAAGATTAATGTTTCATAAGCATATTATTGATCGTTTATCTTCTGGAAATATTATATTTGCAGATTCTCCTCCAGATCATTCAATTCAAATTATTCTTGATGGAATGGTATTTTTTTTGCAAATTGGTGATTTTATTGACTTTGTTAAAGAAAAACATCGCCTCGAAAAATCTCTGGAAAAAGTAATCAAGGAATTATCTTCTATAAGAAAAAGGTTAGATAATAATTGTTTTGTAGAAAAAGCTCCTCCTGAGGTTTTACAGCTAGAAAAAGAAAAGCTTTCTAAAGTTCAGAAGAAAAAACTATCTATAGAGATTTCTCTTGAGCGTATAAAAATTTTCTAGGTATGAGGATGTTTAATATAATAAAACAACCATCTTAAATCATAGTTCATATAACGAAAATGTTGTTATAGACTTTGAGAACCTTTGGCACTATCCTAGCGCTTTTGTATACTGGTTTTTTATATTTTAAAATAGATAATAATTTGAAATACAGTATTAATATCGTCGTTTTAACGATGTGTCTGCTATTTTATATCTTTTTGTATGGATTGATTTAATAAATTCAACATACCAATCGCATAACTCATTCCATACAAAATGTGCAGACAGAATAAGGTTACTTCATAAATATTATTTAGATTTACCGTATTTTGGATATTTCTACGTTTATTTTATAAAAAAGGCGTATTTGTCAATATTTGATAATGTGATTGTCATATTAATTGTCATATTAGGTGTGCGCCGGAGGATATTACACGGAAAAAATTTATAGAATCATCTATTCTAAATACGATTTCATTTATTAAAAACTATGGTGAAATATTCAGGGTATTAGGAGTAATATTTCACTTTTTTCAAAAAATCAAAGATATGATTAGCAACGGATAGCCTTTTTTCTTTTTCATATTTTGCAATAGCATATTAATCTCAAGAAGTCTCATTAAACTTTTAGGAAGTTCAATGGTTACAATTGTTCCTACTTTCTGGGTTTTGATAGAAAAGATATCACCTTTAAATTCTGATATTCCGCTCGACAAGCGTCTGAGACTCTTAATCCCATGTATAATAGAAAATCAAAAGCAAGATGTGGAAGTGTCCCTTCTTCCCAGTAAAGTTTGGACTTTTGCATTTCTTCTATTGTCCACGGTTTAAAGCCATCAGTTTTATGCCGAGGTTTTTCAATGCCAATACAAGGGTTGATCGATATGTACTTATGCTGATGTGCCCATTTAAATAAAGACCGCATTGTAGCCAAAAATTTTACTGCTGCAGCAGGTGTATTCTTTCTTGCTTCAATTTCTTCACGAATATGCATAGAAGTTATTTTTTTATAGTCAAAATCTCCTGATTTTTTAATAACTTGAGTAAAGCAAAAATTGAAAATCTTTTTAGAATTAAGAGATAAACCAGTCCAATCTGAGCTTTTTTAGTATTTCCCTATCAACTATTTTAAGGGAGCAAGGGGTTTTCTGGGGTGGGGGCACTTGGGTAGAAACTTTTTCTGTCAGTATTCCAGATAAAATAGAAATATAAGTATCCATAAAGTGAGGTTCATGCGGGTATGGTAGACTCGTACGAGGCCCGTGACTTTTTCTAAAATAATAGATTACTTTCCCATGGCGTGTTTTCTCTTTCCCTAACAAAAGGAGGAATTCTAAGTTTTGGTGGCATGCTCTTATAACCTACAAATATCATCTTCATCAGGAATAGGTGTCTTTATCTTCTTTACTTTTAAAGGCTCAAATCGAAATATTGTCCCATCTGTTTCAATTTCATAAGGATATTCATTTCTTGGACGAGACGAGCTGTTTCATACATTCTAATACGTCGTTTTTGATGTTTGCTCATTATATTTCTCCTTAAGCATGTTCTACCCAAACATCATAGTTTTCTACTGGTAGAATTGCCCTTCCAAATACAGATGTGTTTGTCTTGTAGTGGTGTCCAATCAGTTTTCGCAGGATCAGTATTAGCCCCTTGCATTGCTTTTGTTGCCATAAATCCACTTTTGATCAAAGCCTCAGCGCATTTTTCACCTTCAACGACAAAAATATTCTTGGATTTTAACAATCCAACTTGATTGTACAAAGGACGATTAATTGCAGGTATACCCGTATTTTGTGTTGTAAAATCAAAAGGAAGATATGTTTTTTACCATCAATGTCTCGGCGTGATATCCTAACAATGGGATTGCCTTGAGCATCTGTGTAAATCCATTCTTTGCGATGGATATCACTGCTATGCTTTACTTTAAAATCTTTCCCAAACCATTGAGCAATTGATTGCAAAACCTTAGGGAAATCTGCTCTAGCATCTAATCCTTTACTGATTGCCCAAAGATCAAAAATATCTCCTTTATCACCTGTAGCGAAATCATACCAAAGACCAAGAGTGTTACCTTCTAAATTAACATTTAGACTACTGCCTTTACCGCCCGTAACGTCAGACGTTCTGTATTTGCCATTTTTCCTTGTGCCGTTAGGTAATAAATACTGCACAACGGAATGAATATTATCAAACAACAGTCTTTCAGCATCTTCTCTTGTTAATACAGGGTTTCCTCCGCTTATGACATCACTGAAGTCAAGCTTGTTCATCCCAACACCTTTTTTTATAATCACAAAAACGGCACTGGAAACATTCAGGATCTGTAGATATTCTAGGGAACGTATAACCTGCCTGTGTGTCTTGTACAATGTATAAAGCTTTATCGCTCAATGATTGTGCAAGTTTAACATCAAATGGAATAAGCTCAAAATAAATTTCTTCAGTATCTTTGTTTATAGCCATGAATAAAGCAGGATTTTCGTGGTATTCCATATACGCTTGATACAAAGCAATCTGTGCAGAATACAATGGTTTTGATTTCGCAAGACCTCTATTAGAAGTAGCTAACCATGATTTGTTGTTCATGGTTTTGCACTCCAAAATACAAGGTACAGCCAAATTAAGTTCTTTTGGAGCAGATGTGATTACACCATCGATGTGACCTTGAAAAGCACCATCTAATTGCGAAAATCCAAGCTGTTCGCCGTTTTCGTCTTTGGTGATAAGTTCAAATCCTGCTTTACGTAAACATTCTATTGCTAACTATTCAAACGCATGTCCTTTATCGAATATACGTAGTGTTCTGCTTGAGAATTCTTCGTCTTTTGGTGTTTGTGTCAAATGGTATTGAAGCTTGTGAGAACAAGGATCACCTATAACAGAAGCTCCTAAATATTTTCTAGGCTTCTGTTCAGGTTTAGTCTCTTCAATTAATTCATTTACTATATCTGAAAATGTTTTAAATCTAAGCAATTTTTACCCCCAGTATCTTTTTGATTTCAGAAAGTCTGCTTTGAACGGTAATTAAGGAAGAAGCATGGGCTTTAGTTAAACTATAGTCATTGGCGAATGTTGGATTCAAAAGGCTTAGTTGTTTTTGAGTAGCAGGCTCATTAATCCATCTTTTGTTTTTAAATGCTTTATCAGTTTGTTCTTTTAAGTTAATCCAATCATTAGCCTTAGCTAAGCAATTTGCCTTTTCCCCTCGCATTAAAAAGCGAACTTTCTTATCGTCTCTTATTCCGCCAAAAGCAAACCACGTGCCTTTTGTGTACGTCACATATCCCCATGCTTCAAAACCTGTAGAAGTAAATTGTGTCCCTTGGCCTTTAACGTTGTACCATTCAAATGGCGATCCTATTAATCCATCGCATTCCTTCATTTGGAAATTAGAAATTATTATACGATCTTTTTTTGATCTATCAGGGGGGTCTTCTTCTTCTCTTGTTCCTTTTATTCTTCCATCTAAGTTTGCTTTTTGTTCTAAGAAACCATGTTTGATAAGAGAAATTCCAAAATCCATGATGATACAGTCTTTTTTTATCACATCTGGGTAAATTTCTGGATCAACAATACGTAATCCTCTTCCAATCATTTGCAAAACAGTTGATTTGTATGAAGAAGCACGAAGTAAGACAACACAAGAGACAGGTGGACAATCCCAACCTTCTGTTAGTACAGCAACATTAACAAGTACTTGAATTTTTCCCTTGTTCAAAATCTTTTAAAACTTTTGATCTTTCGTAACTTCCCATCTCTCCCCAAACCATCCCCGCATTAACACCACCTGCAATAAAAGTTTGGGTAACATCTGATGCATGTTTAAGAGTAGAACAAAATATTACAGTACTCCGATCAACAGCTTTTTCTTTCCAATGACGAACTATTTCCGAATTAATCGGTTCAGTGTTCATGATATCAGCCACTTGATCCATGTCATAATCAGAACCTTTTTTCTAACCTTATCAAGTTCTTCCTTTATTCCTACATCAATGACATAAAAACTTGGCTTAACGAGATGACCAGATGAAATTAATTCCGTCATGGAGATCTGATCAGCGACATTGCTAAAGACTTTTATTAATCCTTCTCCATCTCCTCTGTTAGGAGTAGCGGTCATGCCAAGAATTTTACAATCAGGATTGACTTTTTTCACAATATTGAGAATTTTTTGGTAGGTTTCTGCTGTTGCATGGTGAGCTTCATCAATCACAAGCATATCCAACTTTGGTATTCTATACTTGTGGTTATTGAGAGTGTGAACCATAGCAAAACACACTTGACCATTCCAATTTTTATTTGAAGAGGTAAATCTTGATGTGGTGATACCTGGGTTAACCATCTTAAACTTTGCTTCGTTCTGCTTTGTTAATTCGTCTCTATGGGGGATAACACATGCTTTGCTTGCTTCTTTCTGCTGAAAGAAATGCCCTATAATTGCAGATAACATGATTGTTTTTCCAGCCCCTGTTGGAGAAACTGCCAATGTATCTCCGTTTTTTTTTAAGGCGTAAATGGCTTTATTAACCAGATCTTTTTGTCTCTCTCGTAACAACATAATTTAAAATGGAACATCCTCATTGAAAAACCACCCACAGTATCTACAGGATAATTTTGTGGTTGTGGTTGTGGTTGTGGTTGTGGTTGTGGTTGTGGTTGTGGTTGTGGTTGTGGTTGTGGTTGTGGGGGGTATCATGCAGGTATTATGTGTATGTATCCCGCATCAAGGTATTATATCATTGTGTTCTGGTTTTATGATTTTTACGATCTTGTTTTGCTCTTCATAACCATTTGACGTCTCTTCCAATTTTTACTTCAGCCAAAAATACAAGACCATTGAGTTCCTAATAGAAATTGATTGTGACAGCTTTTTGAGAACGGGGTGATTTCTCTTTAAGCGGTACTCTTATAGCCGAAGACAATATTCCTTTAATAAAGGAGTGCCCCATATTCCTCCATGCATTATCTTTGTTAGGACTGCAGATACCTATGAAATCAAATATTGTTATATTATAATATTCTCCTTCAACCACATTAGTATTCACTGTCCAAATAGATAGAGCCTGTTTTAAAATCTAATACTGGCATGGTTTTATCCTTTATTGTTTGTAAGTAATGTTACGGACTTTATGCTGGCGACGGCCGTTATGAATTTTTTCCATGATATAAATCTAAGTGCGGTTCTTCATATAAGTCTAATTTCCCAGAACGATCCTTTGCAGTCACGTCATAGAGATTGTCTGGTTGGCATATAAAGATACGAATACGTTTTGATGGGTCTTTAGGATTTACGGTTAGCGCCATGACTAAAATTTCATCAACGATCCCTACAAGCTCATCACTTGTTTTGCTCCCTTCAATCTGGAATGAATATACAGGTATATCATGATCGTCAAGTTTCTTATCCAAAATCCCAACAAGCCAAATGTTTTTTGATCTTGCTATTTGTAAATGCCTGACCCAATCCAACATCTCTTTACTATGAATTCTGTAGATAGCCTGACCGTCTATTCCCCCATTGTTTGTGGATTCTGACTTTTGTTCACAATAGAGGAAGGCTCATACGGCTTGCTTGACTGATACTGTCTATGAAGATTGTTTTGTACTTTCCAAAATTTTCTTTTGGGTCCCCAAATCTAGCACACACATTTTGATAATGCTTTTTTGAGTAGGGGACGTTGTTGTCTCCAAGATCTGGATTAGGTACTGCTATATATACAGCTAAATCTCGCAATTCTTTCCAAGTGGTTGGTTTTAAGGCGTCTCCTTTCCAATCCTTAACAGGTAAGTCTCCTGCTTCCAAATCAACAAAAAGCGTCTTTCTTCAGGAAGTGTCTAGAGAAGGGAGCTTTTACCAATCCCGATTTCACCAAAAACACAGCATTTGATTCCTCGTTTTTCTTTCGATCGTTCATCATATGTTATAATCGACATCATGAGTTATTCTCCTTAAAATAGGTAGTCTTCTTCCTTTATTGGTTGAAAGTAAAGTCGCTGGCTGTAGGGCCGTAGTAGTTATGAATTTTTTCCATGATATGATAGTTTCCCATAGCGATAGGCTTAATCTATTTAAAGACCCTCTCTTAACTAGATTTGACGTCATTAATGACAACAGTTTAAAAGATGGCTATGGCAATATTCTGAGTATAAAATTTTACGCGAGCAATGCCATTCCTGGAAGATCTATAAAAGATAATGATGGTGATGGTAATCCATACTGGACTGAGGAAAAATTAGGCAAAGGCGTCAAACGTCTTGTTCCTTTATTTGACAGAAACGCCGTTATTTTAGGAATATGGAAGAACATTAAGAAAGAAGTTAATTTTCTGGACGACAACACTATGCAACTTACTTATGCTATGAAAATGGGTGCTACACGAATAAATGAAAAGCTTGTTGCTAAAATTTGTGTTGGTGAAACTGCAGGATATGGTGCGCCATTTAAAATCCCAGCAAAACCCTAAACAAAAGTAGGCTCTAATGCTAAAAACTTGTAATCGTGCATTACAGAAACTGGGTATCCCTCCTATAACTTCTTTAGGAGGGAAAACCAAGGTATACGAATAGTACCCTCTTTGGCTAGCGTTTATCCCGCTCCTCTTAGAAGTTAGTGATGGCGTTTTGTCATGCGGAGAGGATTATTACCAGAAGCGGATGTCGAATTAGTGGAAGGGTGGTATAGAACTTATTGTCTCCCTCCTGACTATATTGTCGCAGTAGATAATGATCCTGAGCTAATTTTCGAAGGTAACGTTATTCTTTCTCAAGAGAAGAGCAAAGACCCAGAGCATCCTATAATAAATGATAAATCCCTTCGCTAGTTTATAAGATGTTAGATGAAAGATCGAACTTGTATATTCTTTGTTAAATTAAAAGACCCTAAAAACAACAGAGATAAAACTACTAATGATGCCATAAATGGTGATGATATCGAATACATCGTTTACCCCAGTGAATCTGTTAATGGGTATCTCTATGCAAGTACTCTTGGTGAATATTCGATGTACCCCATTGATGAAAAGAGATCAGCACTCTGGAGGATTGTAGGAAAAACGAGAATGGATAGTAGAGGTGAGAACGAGGATACTCTCTATTGGGTACAATAGATATTAGAACACTATAAAACTGATGATCTTCTTGTTCCCAATATTAAAGACTTCACGCATAGTTCCCTTAAAGACGTTATATCTCGAGGAAAAAGAATTGCGACATCCTCTGTCGACCTAACAGGTGTTTTATCAAAGGATTTCTTTTCTTGAAAGTAATATCAAGAAAATATAATTTACGCCATCGGCCAGTGTGTCGCCATTCGATGAAAAAGTTTTAGCTCCGCTAAAAAAATAGGATACAGATCTCAAAAGTTAGAAACACAACCTCTTTCTACCAGTGAGGAGAGTAAAGGAGAGATCAGATCGATACAGGATAGTCTTAACGAAAGTATAAATTATAATCAAAACAAGACTTCGGTATATGATTCTAAATTAGTTGAACAAGAAAATTTTATATCCGCCCTTGAAGATAAAACCAGAGGGCTAGAAGGTACAATAGCAGAGAATGAAAAATTCAAGGAAAAAGTACGCTTCGTTTTAAAAGAACATTCCAACATGATGCAAACAAATAGCGGGCATGTGGAGGAACTTGTTCATATTAATGAAGAAAACAAAGAAACAATCAAAGGACTTCAGCAAGAAATCAAAGCTTTCCTACAGGATATATCTGACAGGGTTGATGCTATAGAGACAGCAGTGAAGAACTTTACCACTATAGTCGGAGACCTTTATTAGAATGTGGATAATGTCAATTCTGTCGAGCTTGCTAAAGACTCTTTCACTATCGCACTGTAAACATTAGAGAACGAAAATAAAATAGATCGGGTTGTATCCGATGTAACCAAGGGTAGAGAAGATCTGTGTAGTGTGGCAACACGACTACAAGTCTCCATCAAGATTTTAGAAACAAAAGAGGATGAGTTTGATAAGAAACTCACAAGTCTTGGTTCCAATTCTTCCCTCATACCAACCCCATCCTTATTTCAGCCAGTTGGTGCTGAATCTGCCACGATTGATACCAGATTTAAATTACTAATAAGAGGTCTTACGGCCGTTGTTGTAAAATTAGTGGTTTCACCGAGAAAGGAATTGGAGAATCTGTAGCAGGAAGTGATATAACAGCTTGGAAATATCCAACATTTGCTTTTACTGGTTACGGTTGTTTTAGGTCTTTTTCTATGAGTTCTTCTTCAATTCTTACTACCGATACTGAAAGAAGTGTATGCTGGATAGTTACAGATAAAATAACTTTAAAGGGGAAAGACACCTCTATTTACAAGAGGTTATAGCATAAATGACCTGAAAGAGTTATAAAATAATTACACGGAAAGAATTTAATTATCTTTATGCTAGAATTAATTGTCTTAGTACTATCTACGATAATTTTGAAAAACAATATAACGAACAAAAAGAGGGTATTGAAGAGCTTATAAGTATACTGAACACAACCAAAATGGTGGTTGAGTTTATCAAAACTATTGGTGTGATTTCTGCGAAATTAGCAGTGATTTCATATTGTGTTCAAGTTATCAAAGAGTGGATTAAATCATGATACAGTCTTTTATTGTTGGAGTAGCATTTAGGTTCTTGCTTCGTTTTATCCCGTCTGTGTTTGAAACGATAGCAGAACATATGAAGTCCAAGCAATCAATAGAACGCGATAGGTTGAGGCTTTAAATTGGCAAATATCAATGCTGAGCACATGACTACTGTTGAAGAGATTAAAGATAAACCAGTGATATTAGCTAGTATTCATGAGCATAAAACAAAAGTAGCACTCAATGGGGTTGATTATAGCTTCACGTCTATGGTTCGACCTTTGACAACTGTTTTTTGGATTATTTTTTATCCGTTATTAGTATGGTAGAGTGTGGAAAAAACTTCATTATTCAAAGACCTCTCGCTTTTCTCACTTCGTTTGAATAAGAGATAATCGCGTGTATTCTTGGCTTTTAGTATACCGAATCGTGCAGAAGGAGATAGTTGACAGTTGAAAGAGGGCTAATGGTAAGCCCTCTTTCTGTATTTATATTATTTTGTTAGCCTTCTTTAATTTTTTGTGCCTGACGTTTGTCCTTTGCTAGCATCAGTTTTTCCACCATTAACAGCAGTCTCGATAGATTTAAGCTTTTCCGCTGCAGGTTTACTATCTTCAATAATTTTCTTTATAGTGTCAATTGTATCTTTATGAGGATCTGATGCTTTTTTGCATGAAGCTAATCCACCAGCAATCAATAGGGCGGGCAAAATAGTTGTATATTTCGATATTTTCATTATTCAATCCTATATAGTAATATAATAAAAAGGTTGTATTAAGTATAATAGTATATCTACAATTATGTCAATACTTGTTAAAAAGAGAAAATTCGATGGCAAAATATCCTTGTTTATTATAACTAAAAAAGGTATGGAAAAGCAGAAATCAAGTCGCACTCTTTCGGAAGGTAAGGCCAAATAATAAAAAAAATACCGTTAAATCAAATAGTTAAATTTTTATTGGTGACCCTGCTTATAAAGCAGTTGCTTTATCCGCTGAGCTAGGGGAGGCATAATTTCCTTTTTTACGTGTGATGACCCCGAGAAGGCAGGCACTCTATCCGCTGAGCTAAGAGGCCATAATTTCTTTTAGCAATTTATCACAATCTTCTGGTGTAGAAATAGTGATGCATTCTTCATCTTTAGGAGGATATAATTGATATATTGATGAATGCAAAAAAACAGAAAAATCCAAAAGAACCTCAGATTTTTTATATAGATCATATCTCGCTTTTTTATCTCTAAGAGTAGAGTTTTTATCTCTAAGAGTGGAGTACAATAGTTGCCCAACTTCGTATAAAGTACAGACATTTTTTAGATGATTTCCACTACATTCTTCATCCCAGCTATAACTTTATCATCTAATTTCCCTTTATCATGTAGAGCTATAATATTTGCTCTGTACTCCTAAAGTATCCATAGAATTTTACATGTGGTGACCCCTGCAGGATTCGAACCTGCGACATCCTGCTTAGAAGGCAGGCGCTCTATCCACTGAGCTAAGGAGCCAAGTTTCCATTCTATAAATTACTTTAGTGAGTCCACGGCTCTAAACGATCATACGAAAAGTTTTTCTGATAAGAGAGTTTTTTCTGTGTTTCCTTATGTAATGGAATTACATAATATTGTATAAAACGATCTTTTGCATACTTTTCTGCCGTTTCGAGAGACGGGAAAAAAATCTTAACTTGCTGTAGAGTATCTTTGGAAGAAGTATAACCTAATAGAGGCTCTATATAAGGGGGGGAGCTTTTTTCAAACTCTAATACCCATTCTCCTATACGTCCTCTTCTTCCCGATTGGGTAGAGCTTTTGCTTTTACTATAAATTTTTGCTATCATATTTAGTAAGCACTTAAAATGGTCGGAGTGGAGAGATTCGAACTCCCGACCCTCTGGTCCCAAACCAGATGCGCTACCAGGCTGCGCCACACTCCGAAAATACAAGATACAACATTCTACATATAGATATTATGATTAATCAAGTTAAATAATCATTTATCAAAAAAAATAATTTTCCCTGATTGAATACAGCAAGAAAATTTTCATAAATCAAGTATCCTATTAATATCTAACTAATAAATTATTTGGCTTAAGAAAGATTGAGTTCTCTCATGCTGAGGATTGCTAAAGAATTCTTCCGGAGAGTTTTGTTCAACAATTTGTCCTTGATCCATAAATACAATTCGATTCGCAACTTGACGAGCGAAACCCATCTCATGTGTAACGCAAACCATGGTCATACCTTCTTCTGCAAGATCAATCATTATATCTAAAACTTCTTTTACCATTTCTGGATCAAGCGCAGAAGTTGGTTCATCAAATAACATAATTTTTGGTTGCATACATAAAGAACGGGCAATGGCAGCACGCTGATTTTCTCCTCCAGACAATAAAAGAGATGATCTATGAGCTTTATCTGCAATTTGTACCTTGTTTAAGTAGTACATCGCAAGTTCTTCTGCGTCTTTCTTAGGCATTTTTCTAACCCAAATAGGACCAAGAGTACAATTTTCTAAAACACTTAAATTAGAAAAAAGATTGAAATGTTGGAAAACCATACCAACATTGCGATGAATTTCCTCAATATTTCTCACATCACTGTTAAGAGGAATATCATTAACAATAATCTCGCCTTCTTGATGTTTTTCAATATGATTAATACAACGAATTAGTGTTGACTTTCCTGATCCTGAAGGTCCTGCAATAATAACGCGTTCGTTACGTAATACATTGAGATTAATATCACGTAATGCATGGAAATTCCCATACCACTTATTTAAGGATTTTATTTCAATAGCAAAGTTATTTTTTCTTGAATTATCCAAAGTATTTTTCATCTTTACAAGAATCCTTATTTTTTGCTGTTTTTAAGAATATTTTTTTCTATGAATACAGAATATGATGAGATACCAAAGCAAAATATCCAAAATATAAATCCAACTAATACTAACCCAGTAGTAGGAGTGACAGAAGATATCCACGTCGAGTCACTAAAATTTGCCCTTACGACTCCTAGAATATCAAACATATTGATGATTGAGATAAGAGAGCTATCTTTGAACAATCCTATAAAAGTATTAACAATCCCGGGTATTACACGCTTAATAACTTGTGGCACAATAATAAAACGCATTTTGGGGAAATATCTGAGCCCTAAAGAATTAGCAGCTTCAAATTGCCCTTTTGGGATAGATTGTAAACCTCCTCGAAAAACTTCTGCAATGTAAGCTGAGGCAAAAGCAGATACCCCGATAAGAGCTCGTAATAATTTATCAACGTCCCACGTATCAGGGAGGAATAAGGATAATACAACGCTAGACATAAAGAGCACGGTTATTAATGGTACTCCACGAAATAATTCAATGAATGCAATACATGCATATTTTAAGACGGGGATATGAGAATTCCTTCCTAATGCTAACAAAATACCTATTGGCATAGAAACGATAATTCCAAAAAATGAAATCACGAGGGTAACCAATAATCCTCCCCATAGTGACGTTTCTACAACGCTAAGTCCCAAGCCACCGTATAAGATGAAAAAAGAAAATATGGGGAACAAACCAAATAGCAAAACGCTATTAAGAGTTTTGCGAGGACAAGAAGGAATAAGCATAGGAATCAAAAGAATCGATCCAGTAAAAAAAACTAGAATAGGTCTCCATCGCATTGTGATGGGATAATTTCCAAATATAAACTGTTGATAGCGATCAGATACAAAAGCCCAACAAGCAGCGTTCCAACCATCAGGTCGTATTCCACCTTGAGATATAGTCGTACATACTGATCTGTCACTTCCTACCCATACAGCGTCTATGAAAAACCAACGGATGACTCCAGGAATTGAATATATTAGCAAGGATATAAATAATATAGTTAAAAAAGTATCTTTAAGTGTATAAAAAAAACTAGTGTGAATCCACGCAATAATCCCGCGTTGATATACAGGAGGTGGAGAAGGTGGCAATAATTGTTTGCGTACATAAGGAAATTCTTTATGAGAATCAATCATTTTTTCTCCTTTAAAGCGATTTTAGAATTCAGATAATTCATGAATAAAGAAATCATGATCGATAAAGTTAAATATATGAACATCCAAATTAAAATAATTTCAATTGCTTGACCTGTTTGATTAATAATAGTTCCTCCAACAGATACTAGATCTGCAAATCCTACAGCGACAGCAAGAGAGGAATTCTTCAATAAGTTTAAGTATTGACTTGTGAGAGGTGGAATAATAATGCGCATTGCTTGTGGTAGAAGGATTAAACGCATCACTTTATCAGGAGTGAGCCCAAGTGACATCGCTGCTTCTATTTGACCACGAGGAATTGCAGAAATACCTAATCGCACGATCTCTGCTATAAAAGACGCTGTATAACAGGATAAAGCTATATAAAGAGACATGAATTCAGGACTTATTGTGCTTCCTCCTATACAGTTGAATACACCAAGTATAGGATGATCAAAATGTAATTGGAACCCTAATGCCATTAAAACTAAAAATGGTAATCCAAATATTAGAAACATTGAAGAGTAGAATAAAGGAAAGGTTTTCCCAGTTTTTTCATGGAAATGACGAGATAATTTAACTGCTAAAATGCTTAAAAATATTCCTAATACAAAGGAAAAAATAAGAATTTTGGCATTTGTATCCATGATTAATACAGGAAAAGATATCCCGCGATTATTCAAGAAAATTCCAAATGGTAAGATAATTGAATGATCGGGAATAGGTAAAAAGGATAGTACAGATCGATACCAGAAAAATATAAAAACTAATGGTGGAATATTTCGGAATATTTCCACGTACACTCTGCAAATACATGAAACAAGCTTGTTAGAAGATAGGCGACCTCTTCCTACGAATATTCCTATGAGGGTAGCAGGAATAATTCCTGAAAAAGCCAACAAAAATGTATTGGAGAATCCAACTAAAATAGCTCTAATATAAGAAGAATCACTCGTGTAAGGTATAATTCCTTGACCTATCTCAAATCCAGCGCGTTCTGTTAAAAATCCTATACTTAAAGATAAGTTAGATTTCTTCATATTATGGCAAACGTTATCAATACACCATAATACGGATATCGCAATTATTAATAAAATGAATACTTGAATTAATATTCTGTGTACGCGTGTATCATATAAAAATTTCATTTCGCTAAAATGATTTGATTTTTTTTGAACATTTTTACCCATATAGTAGCTATCTCCTCCACGTAATAAAATAAAGACGTATTCAAAGGATTTTTCGCTAATTTTATTACTTTTGATATCTTTTTTACATGATTGAACAAAAATTATTGATCAAGAAAATTCAACGGATAGGTGGAGCATATATTAATCCACCCTTGGACCATAAGGAATTATATCCACGTGGAATCTTTAATATGGAATCTTTCCCAAGATTGCGATCAAAGACTTCACCATAATTTCCCATATGTTTAATAATTCTATAAGCCCAATCTTTTGTGAGGCCAAGACTCTCTCCTATATTGCCATTTTTATCCACTCCAAGAAAACGTTGTATATCTGGATTAATAGTATCACGACGTATTTGATCAATGTTCTTTTTGGTAATGCCAAATTCTTCTGCTGTTACCATGGCATAATGAGTCCACGAAACAACGTTATACCATTCGCTATCACCTTGTATAATAGCAGGGGCAAGAGGAGATTTAGAAATGATTTCTGGTAAAATTATGTGTTCACTTGGCTTATCAGTGGTAAGCTTTAAAGCATATAAAGCCGATTGATCTCCCGTATAGGCATCACAGCGATGAGCACGATAAGCCGCGTCAATTTCTTCAACACGCTCAAATACTATTGGATTATATGTCATATTATGCGCTTTAAAATAATCTGCAAGAGTGAGTTCTGTCGTCGTTCCTGCTTGGACGCAAATAGAAGATCCAGATAGTTGTTTTACTGAAGAAATTCCTTCCTTTTTATACATGATAAACCCTTGTCCATCAAAATATGTGATGGGACGAAAAGCAAGACCAAGCGCAGTTTCGCGGAGTAAGGTCCAATCTGTATTGCGACTTAGTATGTCGATTTGTTTTGACTGTAAAGAGATAAAACGTTCTTTTGCGTTCAAAGGGAGATAGTGGATTTTAGAAGGATCATCAAAAATTGCAGAGGATAAAGCTTTACAAAAATCAACATCAAATCCTTTCCATTCTCCATTTGCTTTAATTTCTGAAAAACCTATAAGGCCGGTATTAATTCCACATTTCAAGAAACCTCTTTTTTTTATTTCTTGCAAGACATTGGCATTAGCAGAGAAGCTTGTACAAGATAGAATGGTCAAGCAAAGAATACCGATAAAAAAATCTCTGTACACAAATGTATCCTTTCTTTGAAAATGGCCGTTATGTTTGAGATATAAATTTAGAATAAATGCTCCGCAGGCGTATACCTAATCAAAAAATATATCATTAATAAATCAGCTACGAAAAAAGTAATAGAGATGCTAAACACTCTGTGAGAGACTAAGCAATTGTCATACAATTTCAAGATATTTTTCGGAAAAAACATCAATATTGTAGGATAAAAATATCATTTTAATTAGTTAATGCTTAAATGGCGTTTTTATTTGCTTTCAACATTTGTTTTTTTATTTTTCTTATGGGGGTACTATAATAAAAAATATTATTGATTTTGCTTCATTTAAACATATTTAAAAAGCTTTATAGATTTAGTGATAATGATAGTGGTATTTGAGGTAGAGAGTAATGTGATCTTGAAATTGTTTCTTTCATCGCAGTATGTAGAACTTTGAATTCTTGATTCGGCAATTTATTGGTTTGGGAAATCTTTCATTATTTAATTTATTGAATATTTTTAGATACAGTTATATTTGTATATCCAGTCTAAACTTTGGTGCAATGGTTTGTTAATACCTAAGCGAAGATAGGTGTCTCTAAAGAGGCTAGCTGGTTTATGCATGTGGAAGAATAACTGATTTAATTTTTTACGATAGTATATTCTCTTCACTCGTGCAGTGCGTGTTTTCTGATAAGTAACAATAGCTTGAGATATTGTCTTGGTGCTGATAAGTCGTGATAAAACATAAGAATCTTCTATTGCTATATTAGCTCCTTGAGCGGTAAAAGGTAAAAATGTATGTGCTGCATCACCGATTAAAACAGTATCTTTATTATTATGCCAACGCTTACATATACATTCAAATAAAGGGTAAATATGAGCATTATTTGTTTTTAAAATAAGCTGGATTATTTCGTCATGCCAATTGGTTAAATGCTTTAAAAACCATTTTTTATTGGCAGTTTTTTTAAATAAAGAGATATCATTTAAGGTATGCTTATCGCTGATGAAAACCATGTTAATTGTATTATCTTCGCGCAATGGATAGGTTACTAGATGGGAATCTGGTCCGAAAAACACATTCACTGATTGAAGATCAATAAATTCAGGGGCATCATTTTGTGAAATCAGACAACGTAAGGCAACATGTCCTGAAAATGTTATAGGTTTTTGGTCTACATATTGTCGTATACTGGAATTCAATCCGTCAGCACCTACTATTAGATCAGGTTTTTTGTTGTGTATATTAGATATTTGAGTGCAGTTTAGATGGTTGATTCGAGTTGATAAATGTAATTTTGCTAAAGATTGTTTTTGGAGATTTTTTAAAAGTATATTGTGTAATGTGTTTCGCTTTACTACTCCATAGACTCCACCCCAATTATTGCGTGAGTAGTCCTTGCAAGAGAACCGGCTCAATTCTTTAAGGCTAGATCCAGAACGAAAAACAAAATCTTTTGGCTCAATCCAGACATCTTCTAATTGATCTAAGACGCCGATTTTTTTAAGTATGCGTGAAGCATTGGGGGATATTTGTATACCAAATCCTCTGTCATACCATTGATCCCTTTTTTCAAAAACACAAGATTGTATTCCACAACTAGCGAGAGAGTTAGCGAGAGTTAACCCAGATATTCCTGCTCCGACTATCGCTACAAATGGTGGATCTTTTAAATGACAAAATTCCTTTGGTGACATTTTCTTAATGAGTCGACAGAAAGCATCCTACGGGGAATGTCTCTTCTGAATTAAGGGAAGAATCAAACTTATAAAGTGTTGAGCAGTAAGGGCAATATTTTTCGTTTTCTTCTCCCATATTGATAAAAACATGGGGATGATCCAAAGGAAATGACGCCCCGACACACATAAACCTTTTAACGCCTATCTTGATGCTGGGATGTCCTTGATCATTTTGGAAATGAGAGGTAGGAGTATGAGCCATATATTTTTCCTTATTAAAATATTGCAAATATGAGGCCAAATTACACGGTGTACTTTTAACATTGATTACTCTAAAGGTAAAGGATAATAATTGAAATGTGTGTTAGAAAATATATGAAAGATTCTTGTGATTAATAAGGTTAATTTTTTTAGTTCTTGGAGAAAATTCCAATTAGCGTTTTGTGATGTAGGAGATAAAAATGCTCCTGTGGTCATGCTCATTCATGGTTTCACGTCTTCCTTCCGGATTAACTGGTTATCTACAGGTTGGATAACACTGTTAAGTGATCAGGGTTTTCGAGTTGTTGCTATTGATAATTTAGGTCATGGTAATAGTGATAAGCCATATGATTGCAATGATTATCGTCTTGTTTTAATGGCGGAAGATGTTGTTTCTCTTCTAGAGCATCTAAATATCAGTAAAGCGCATATCATGGGATATTCGATGGGTGCGCGCATAGCATGCTCTATGGTGTTGTCTTATCCATCTTATGTGCGCTCTGTTGTTTTGGGTGGAGTAGGAAGTGGTTTATATGAATCATCTGTTGATTGGCAGCCTGTTATAAACTCTTTTTCTCTTCCATCTATTGATGATGTACAATCTCCTTTAGGAAGAAAATTTAGAAAATTTGCCGAAAGTGTTCCTGGCAATGATCTACAAGCACTTTCTTCATGTCTTTCAATGACGAGAAAGCTCTTTTGTAAATATGATTTAAGTCGCATTGATGTTCCGGTATTAATTGCGGTTGGATCTAAAGATGATATAGCGGGTTCTCCGCAAGATTTGATGTCATTGATACCATCTAGTCAACATTTAAATATTAACGATAGAGATCATATGCTAGCAGTTGGTGATAAGCAGTTTAAGGCAGGGGTTGTAGAATTTTATACAAAAATAAGATATAGATAAAAGAATGATGTGTAGGTAAAAATATCCGCTTTTACATTTAAATAATTGGTTGGTTATTTGGATGTTTTGATTAAAGATATTCGATGGCTTTCTTTTTTGTGAATATTAAAAGTAATGTTATATCAAAAATTATTTTTTTGCATTACTGAAATGTTTTGTTTTCAATATCTCGCTTCATTAATTTTAATGATGTATGAGTATTCTTTAGTTTAAAAATAATATTATTATAATGGAGATAGGAATGCTTTCTGATGAAATTAAAAAACTAGAAAGGTATCTTCAAAAGATGTTTGGTTCTGGTATTTATGTCCAATCACGGAATAATCAATCGGATTCGGTGGAAGTTTTGATGAATTCTGAATTTATTGGTCTCATTTATCGTAATGATGATGAAGGAGAAGTTTCATACCATTTTGATATGTCTATTCTAGAAGGTGATCTTTGATTTTTATTAATTGCTTCCTCAGGAATATTATGTTTAAAATTATTGTGTAGTAATGATTAATTGGAAATAAAAATGTTTTTTTTCATTGGTAAGGGGTTTATAATTATTTTTCGGACAATGGTTTTAAATATCATTGGATTAAGGAGTAGTGGGATTAGTGGCATTAGTGTCGACTATTTTTATGGTTAAAAACCATATGAGCAAAAAAGAAGTTGCGGGAATCGACGATTGCTTAAATACTAAGGCAAAAGTCTCTTTTAAGGTGCAGACTCCTAGATTATATCGGGTTTTGCTTGTCAATGATGATTATACTCCTATGGAATTTGTTATTCATGTATTGCAGAGTTTTTTTACAAAGATCATGAAAGTGCGAAGTGTATTATGTTAAAAGTTCATCATCAAGGTATAGGTGAATGTGGTGTTTATTCGTATGAAATTGCTGAGATGAAAGTAAGTCAAGTGATGAATTATTCACGACAACATCAATATCCTTTGCAATGTATTATGGAACAGAAGTAAGGGATTGAGTCTTGTCTTTGTTTTCAGAAAAACTTGAAAAAGCTTTACACCAAGCATTGGTTTTAGCCAATGATAGGAGTAACGAATATGCGACGTTAGAGCATTTGTTGTTAGCTTTGATTGATGATTCAGATGCGGCAGAAGTGATGGTGTCTTGTAATGTTGATCTCAAGGTTTTGAAAGATGAGTTACTACGTTATATAGACAATGATTGTTCCAATAAATTAAAAGATGATTTTTGTGTAGAATGTAAGCCTACTGCTAGTTTTCAAAGAGTTGTTCAGCGTGCCGTTCTTCATGTTCAGTCGACTGGTAAGAATATTGTGACAGGTGCCAATATTCTTGTGGCTCTTTTTTCTGAACCTGATAGTCATGCTGCTTACTTTTTGCAAGAACAAGAAATGACTTTGTACGATGCGGTTAATTTTATCTCGCATGGTATAAGCAAGAGAAGAGAATTTTCAAATTTTCAATCTTCACTCAATGTGAATGGTTCTAATCCAGGGAATGAAGATTTTGCAAATAGTTGTAAATCGCAAACATCTTCCGATCGTTTCCCTGCTTTGAGTGCTTATTGTGTAGATCTGACAGAAAAAGCGAAAAAAGGGAAGATAGACGTTCTAATTGGTCGGCGTGAAGAGATTAATCGTACTATACAGATACTTTGTCGGCGTTCAAAAAACAATCCATTATATGTTGGTGATCCTGGCGTTGGTAAAACAGCCATAGCTCAAGGATTTGCTAGGCAAATTGTAGATGGTATGGTTCCAGATTCCTTGCTGGGTGCGAGAATTTTTTCATTAGATATAGGGAATCTTATTGCTGGTACGCGTTATCGAGGTGATTTTGAAGAGCGTATCAAGAAAATTGTCAAAGAAATTGAAACTTTCGCTAACGCGATTCTTTATATTGATGAGATACATACGCTGGTTGGAGCGGGCTCTGCCTCTGGGATTGCAATAGATGCCTCAAATCTTCTAAAACCTGCTTTATCTTCTGGTGTTGTGCGTTGTATAGGGGCGACGACTTATGCTGAATATCGGCAATTTTTTGAAAAAGATAAAGCATTGGTACGTCGCTTCCAAAAAATTGATATTGATGAGCCTTCAATTGAGGATGCAATTGAGATTGTTAAGGGAGTTAAGCCATATTTTGAAGAGCATCATCAGTTGCGATATTCGAAAGAAGCAATCAAAGCGGCAGTTGAATTGTCAATGCGACATTTTTCTTCTCGTAAACTTCCTGATAAAGCTATCGATGTGATTGATGAAGCAGGCGCTTCGCAGATATTGCAGCCTGTATCAAAAAAAAGAAAAATTTATCACTGAAAAAGGATATTAAAAGAACGATTGCATCAATGAGTCGTAGTATCCATACAACTAATGTTGCGAATGATGATGATTCTATCTTGATTAATTTAGAAAGCAATTTAGAAAGAGTCGTTTATGGGCAAAAAGAAGCGATTAAGAAACTTGTCTGTTCTATTAAAATAGCTCGAGCAGGACTTTCTGACCCCAATAAGCCAATAGGTTGTTATATGTTCTCTGGCCCTACAGGTGTTGGAAAAACAGAAATAAGTAAACAGTTAGCATCTTGTTTGGGTGTAAAGCTTTTGCGATTTGATATGTCGGAGTATATGGAGCGCCATGCTGTTTCGCGTTTAATAGGCGCGCCTCCTGGCTATGTAGGTTTCGATCAAGGGGGTATCTTAGCTGATTCTGTTGATCAAAATCCATATAGTGTCGTTTTATTGGATGAGATTGAAAAATCTCATCCTGATGTTGTGAATATTTTATTGCAGATTATGGACAATGGTATTTTAACTGATCAAAGTGGGAGAAACGTTAGTTTTCGTAATGTTATTTTAATTATGACTACTAATGCTGGTGCTTTAGAAATGTTTAGATCCAGGATAGGTTTTGGTGCATCAGGGAATGATGATGCTGATAAAGAAGCGATAAGAAAATTTTTCTCTCCAGAATTTTTAAATCGTCTAGATTCTATTATTCCTTTTGCTCCATTATCTCCAGAGATTATTCGTCAAGTAGTGCAGAAGTTTACCATGCAATTGGAGTTTCAATTGCAGGAAAAAGGGATTACGTGTCATTTTTCGGAAGAGGTTATTATTTGGCTTGTTAAACATGGTTATGATGTAAAAATGGGTGCACGACCTTTAGAACGGATTATTAAAGAATATATTAAGATACCACTTGCAGACGAAATTCTTTTTGGAAAACTTAAAAAAGGCGGGGGTATTGTTCGAGTTTATTTGAATCCTGAGGAGGATGCTTCGTCTCCTATTTGTTTTGAATTTGAACGTTCTATCACAAATATTTCTTGTGAGACAGAAGAAAAAGAAGCAGAGGATGTTAAGAATGATACAGATCCTTTGAGTGTTGTATGATACAATACTATAATTTCTGGGAATTCTCATAATATTTTTATTTATTACGTCAATTTTCTTATAAGGATAGCGTATTATGGTCCATGTTTTGAGAAGATAGGTTATGAGAAGTGGATATATCTATTGATGGATTTGCGATGTTCTATATTATGATTTACTGCGATTTATTTTTTCTGCATAGATGGTATTAAAATTTTTCAAAAAAAAAAAGAAAAGAACAAATAGAATTTTTTCCCGGGATTCTCTCTTTGTTTTACATAGCTTGCGAGATATGGATTACAACCATTATTTAGCCTGTTTGCTTTCTCCTTCAACTTTTCGTATTTCGATTGCTTTTCTTTATCATTTTAATGCAGATTTGATGCGCATACGGGATGTAGCAAGAAATCCAATAATGGGGGACATACGTTTGCAATGGTGGAAAGATATTTTTGAATCGTCTCATCATGATATCCCCCCTAAGAGTGCATCTCCTTTTGCTGTTGAATTATTATCTATTATTCATCAATATCATCTTCCATATCAGTGCTTTCTTGATATGATCGAAGCTCATTTGTTTGATTCATATAATGATTCAATTTTTGATTGTAAAAATTTTGAGATTTATGCCTTTAAAACTTCATCTCATCTGATTCGTCTTGTTGCTATGATGTTAGATAATGAGAAGTATTCTTCTTCGTTAAGATTCATCAAACATGCGGGTATAGCGCAATTAATTGGACAATTGATTAGCCAATTACCTATACATTGTCATAGAAGACAACTATACATTCCTTTAGATATTCTTGGGGCAGTCGGACTTGATCGTGAATCTTTTTTATATGCTCAAGATAGCGAAAGAATTTCACGTGTTATTAGGATTTTTGCTGAATTAGGGTTAGAAAACCTCTACAAGGCAAGAGAAGGACTAAGTTATATCTCATCGAATATTTTTCCTGCATTTATTCCTGTTGGTATAACCGAGGGCATTTTGAAAAATGCTCAGAGTAATGGCTTCAAAATCTTTTCTAATTCACATAAAATTTCTCAGTTTATGCATCAGTGGCGAATGCTTTATTCTTCTATAAGAAAGCATTTTTAATCTGAATAGCTATAGTATTATAGACATGAACTTTCTCTTTACATCATAAACAAATAATCTTCTGAAACATTGGGCCTAAATAAAAAGACTTTATATATTTCAGAAGATTTATTGATAGTTACATCGGTATTTTTTTGATCTAGTCGATTAATGTTTTTATCGTCATTTGATCGTTGGCATTTATTTTTTCTTATTATGATTCTCATTACCATTATGATTCTCATTACCATTATGGTTGTTATTATTACCATTATGATTGTTATTATCGTTAGGATTAGATTTTGAATCTTCTTTTTTATTCCAGTTAAACCAAGAAGTCTTATTGGCATTACTATCATTATTATGATGATGAGTAGGATCATAACATGTGGAATCACAGGAGGCAATTATCATGCTTATGATAGATAAAAGGATAAGGTTACTTTTGCATGTTTTCATTATAGATTTTCCTTTTTAAAATATATTAATTGTTTATTGATGTATAAAAAATATTTCGTTTTAATTGATGGAATCTTTTAGATGGGTTGAAGATCTTTTTTTTCGTCTTTCCTTATCATATTCAGTCCTAGATCGATTCCTAGATTCAGAATGTCATGAGAAATGCCTCTTGCTTGTTTTTCTATACTTTGTGGAGAGGGTTCATCAAAATTATCTGGAGCTGGAGTTGGAGGTGGTGCAGCAACAGGATTTGCGACAACAATAGGAGTAGGGTCGATGTTGCTTTTTTGGACGGGATCAGCGGCGGAATCACAAGAAAATAATGCTGCGCTGAATACAAACATTTGTGTGATAGGAGAAAGAGATAGCTTCATTGTGTAAAATCCTATAAATTATCAATTGTCTCTCTCATACAATGTTCATAATCATATGAGAGAGTATGGTTTCAAAAATAGTTTTTTGGTTATAATTATTTTTTTGCTATAATATCTACCTGTAGTGGTATTATTATGATTTGTGATTTGTGATTTGTGATTTGTGATTTGTGATTTGTGGGTTTCTCAGCAATCAAATATATTACCGATCGCTTTTCGATATTCCTCTGTGGTTACTTACCCACCCTTAATTTTTTTGCTCATCTCTTCGATAAGTGCTTGTGCTTTTTCAGATGCCTCTCTAGTTAATCTATCTACTGCTTCTTTCGCAAGATCAGTCATTGTCCTTGGAGGTGGTGGTTGTTCTGGTTGCATGTTACAAGAAGAAAGTCCCATAGCTGTAAAGGCAATTAGAACGAATATGCTATTTGATATTCTCATGGAAATATCCCTTTCTATTTCTATTTATAGTTATATTTTTGTACGAATGTTGGATTAAGTATAGTTGTTATATATTATTTTGCTGTTTAATTATTTTTATGTATTAAAAATTTTTTTTAAAAAAAATACTTTAAAATTAAAGTGAAATATTTTTTATATATTATATATTTTTATTTTTTAAATAAAAAATATTACTTATAATAATAAAAAATTTTTTTTTTACTTTGTTAATAATTATAAAAATTAAGTATTATTTATAATTATTATTTTATAAATTAGTGAAATTATTTGTATAATATATATTTATGTATTAAATGGGGTTAGATTTTATCTTTTAAAAATTGTATGATCTTTTTTATTTCTGTAGACTTGAATTAGTAAAAATGGAAATAGTACTTAATAGAGGAACAATTTTTTTTATTAAATAATTGTAATATGGAGTATTTATGAATCGAGGGCACCTTTTACCTCTGACTATTAATCAGCGAGGAATTATGTTGGTGATTTCCTCTCCTTCTGGGGTTGGAAAATCTACTATAGCAAGTCATCTTCTCAAATCTGATCAAAATTTTGAGATGTCAATTAGTGTTACTACACGTAGTCGTCGTCCGAATGAGGTAGATGGCAAGGATTATTACTTTTTAAGTTTAAATAAATTTCATGAGTTGAAAAAAGATAATGCTTTTATAGAGTGGGCTGAAGTGCATGGTAATTTTTATGGTACTTTGCGAGATCCTATAGAAAAAACTATATCTCAGGGGAAGGATATGCTCTTTGACATTGATTGGCAGGGAGCTCAGAATCTACATAAGCAGATGAAGCCAGATATTTTGTCTTTTTTTATTTTGCCTCCGACAATGCGGGAATTATCTTCTCGTTTGATTATGCGTTCAGAAAGAAATCAAGAAGATAAGGAAAAAGTTCAATTACGATTGCGTAATGCTTATGTGGAAATAGAGAAATGGAATGCTTATGATTATGTTATTGTTAACGATAATTTGGAATCATGTCTTAGAATATTAAAATCTGTGATTGAAGTTGAGAGGATACGTCGTAATCGTCTTAAAAAAGGTATTGGTTTATTCGTAGAAAGACTACTAGAAGAAAAGCTGTAAACTCATCAAAAAATTTACGTAGGATTTCTTTATTCAGAGTAATTGTGCGGATGAGTGGGAAAGACGATGGTTTTCCGTTTAAAAAGGTATTGGTTTATTCGTATAAAGACTACTAGAAGAAAAGCTGTAAACTCATCAAAAAATTTACGTAGGATTTCTTTATTCAGAGTAATTGTGCGGATGAGTGGGAAAGACGATGGTTTTCCGTTTAAAAAGGTATTGGTTTATTCGTAGAAAGATCACTAGAAGAAAAGCTGTAAACTCATCTTATGCTATAAAAAATTTACGTAGGATTTCTTTATTCAGAGTAATTGTTCGGATGATCGGGAAAGACGATGGTTTTCCTTTTATTTATGAAAACGCGATGTTGAATATGGGCGGTTACTGCACTAGTTAATACCTTTGCTTCTATTTTTTTTCCTATTTTAGAGTAATCTTCGACATTTTGTGCATGCGTGATGTGTTTAACATCTTGTGCTATTATTGGGCCAGCATCTAGTTCGGAAGTTACATAATGTGCTGTTGCTCCAATGATTTTTACTCCATATTCATATGCTTGTTTATAAGGATGGGCTCCTTTAAAAGAAGGTAAGAACGAGTGGTGTACATTGATGATGCGTCCTGCCATTTTAGAGCATAATTGATCAGAAATAATCTGCATGTATCGCGCTAAGACTATTAGTCCTACATTGTGTTTGTCTATTATTTCGATGAGTTTTTTTTCAGATTGTATTCTAGTTTTTTGTGTTACTGGAATATAATGAAATGGAATATGATAGTTTTCGACCATTTGCTTGTGTAGGAGATGATTAGATACTACGCCAATTATGTTTAGATTAAGGGTCCCCATATTCCATCTATATAATAAATCGTGAAGACAATGATAAAGACGTGAGACTAATATGAGGGTTTTTACTGCTTTTTTTGCATTTCTAATGGAAAATTTCATTGAAAACTGCTGGATAATTGGTTGAAAATCATCAAGAAAATTTTCTATAGAGGTATTGTTTTTGAAGGTAAAGTTTACTCGCAGAAAAAAAAATCTGGTATCCAAATCATCAAATTGAGATAAACATAATATATTACAATCTTTTTTAACTAAATACCTGGAAATGACAGGCATAATTCTTTCATTGGATGGGCAGGTAACCGTTAAAATATAACTGGACATTAGATAAATTCACATTTTTGAATTTGAGTATAGATCAGAAAACAGGAAGAAAAGATGGTGATAGGATTCAGAAAGTATTTGTTTCTTTAGCAAATATAGGAAATTGGATATGATATAGACCTCCTAGGCAATGGTTATCTCTTGAATATTTAAACTTTACATTACAAAGACACAATTCATTACTACATATAAAACAAAAAAACAATTGTTCCAAGACATTGCTTATAAAAGTGAATTAATTTTGATTGTTTAACTAAAATAATGAGATTAAGAAGATCTCATCTGAAGCCACTTCCTAATAAAAATACCTAAAAACAGCATTAACAGCAGATTAAAGGGAAGGAAGGCGTAAGCTATAATTTTTTAAATATTTTTGATAATCAAACTTACAATACGTTGGCCAACATCTTTTATTTTTTGAGACATAAATCATAAACTATATGACAAAACCATTTAAAATGTAATTTATAGATATGCTACGACGATTATAGAAATAAAATATAGCTACAAAAAAGCTAAAAAGCAAAAGATATGCTATAAAAAAGTGCTTCCACTAATAAACTTCTCACAAACGATAACAACGCTATAATATGAGAAAATCTAAAAAAATTATGAGCATTTTATAACGCTGTTACGTTTTAATACATAAAGGATATTAATCTAGCCTAATATTCTCTGCGGAATATTTTCCAGTCGCCTCGTTTTTTACGAAATCATAAGTGACCTCTTGACCTTCTCTTACATTGCTCAATCCGGCGCTCTCAACAGCAGATCTATGCAAGAAAACATCACTCTCACCAGGTACACTGGGGGAAATAAAACCATATCCTTTTTGGCCATCATACCACTTAATTAAACCCTTCGGCACTATTATTTCCTTTCACGTGCAAAAACAATTTTTTTCCAAAGATCAATAACTCGAAATCATAAGAAAGATCAGCAGAAAAATCTAACAGATAAAACCGCACCTAATTATATAATCGCGAATACCGATGCTACGCATCAATTATCGTTCATAAAGATCATTATGTCAAGATACGAAATAGTTTTTGATTCCTAACTTTGATAATCAAATATTTTTTCATGAATAAAAAAAATCTTTATAAGAATGGCATTCGCTACATGATTTTTTTGTTATCACAATATTACATTGATAATGATTAAAAACCATTATAGCACACAAGTTTTTTTGACGTTATTATGTTTTTGAAAATACTATTTTACTTAGTTAACATTTAGTATATATATACTGACTATTATTAATTGTTTTTTCATTAGTCATTTTTCATAGATTATATTTTAGGTATTATATGTTTCAGAATAGGAATATGGTATTAGGCTTTTTGCGTCTAAAAAAATGTAACAGCGGTTCTTTTTTCATTGTCACAGCTGTTTTATTGTCTAGTTTCTTGTCTATAGCCGATGTCTTGTTAGATTTTATGGCGGTCATGCAGACAAATTATATGCTTCGAGATATTATGCATTCTGTTGTTTATCAAATACATATAAATGATTTATATGAGGGGAATTCTAAGTATTATATGAGAACCATTGGGCAAGGTGGGGAGGGTCGGATTGCGATATTAACGGGGGAGAAAGAAGTGGAGGCTGTTAGAAAGCGCATAAAACAATTTTTTTACGTCAATGATTTCTCAGATTTGTTAAGCAAAGAAAATATAGATTCAGCTATTAATAATGCTTCTATTGTCATTAAAAAGAAGAGCGAATCTCCTTTAGAGTTTCACGTTACAATTGATATGGTGATGGATGTTGAGTTAAAAGGATTCTTTCTGAAAATATTATCACAATTTTGGGGAAGAAATTCTAATAGTAAAAGTAGTGTTAAAATTTTCTCGCAAAAAAAAATTTCATATAAACAAGAGCCTTCTATAATGGGCATTTTCTTTACATGGGAAAGTGATCTTCCTGTTTTTGCAATGAATGCAGGGGCTGGAGTCTATGGACTGGTCAGTAATACTCAAAAAAAAATACTTATAAGCAATGAATTGCAAAATAATTTTTCCAAATATTCTTTTATCAAAGATATTATATTAAATGAGGTAATAGAATACATTCCATTATGTATAGCTCCATATAATTTTTCTGGCATAAGTTATTGGTATAAAGGATTTTTTCAATATGATAAAAATGGTGAAAGTAGTTCGTCTCGATCCTCATATCTGGTTAATAGAATATACCGCACTAGATGGACAAATATTAGTAATATTACTAAATCCTCTTTTGATGATTTGTTTTTCAAGGAACCTGGATATGTGACAAATTCTTTATTGTTACGTGAAAGGATCAATCCTTGTTTTCCTGAGAATGGGAAACAACAAAGAAATATGCTGATAGTAGCAATGGGAGGTGAGCTTACTACGGGTTATTTAACTAATCAAATTATTATGAATCAGATGTCACAAGCTTGCTTTGATATTCATGTAGATCCACCGCCAAAGTATAAAAATTATGATAAAAAGCATAATGTAGTATCTATAGGGATTGAGCCAGATATGACTACACGTAATATTTTAAAAAAATGTGCTAATAGCACCTCTTCTAAATATTATGAGATTGATGATGTTAGTAAGATTAATGAGTTTAAAAAGGATGGAAAGACTTATCCGATGATCCGTGAAATTGCAAAACATATTAAGAAGCTAGTTTCGGATAATTTTACGGTTACTATTTTAAATGATTAAACAAAATTAAATCGCAAAATATAGTATTTTTGATTTCTTTTTTTTTTAGAGGAAAATACTCTTTGGTGGTATTTTTATTCATGGAATAAAGTAATTTTGATAGAATTATTCAGCAAGTACACGTTTTTATTGTGGATATAGTGGAAAAATTTGGAAAAAATGTTTGCTTATATCTTTTACACTTATTAAGCAGTAGAGAATGTTAATTTTCTACTGAAAGTTATTAACGTATTTTATCTGTTGTGCAAAAAACAATTAAATATCATGGCGTTTTGTTTTGTTCTCGATTTTAGGGTTCGAAATTAAAGTTGTAGATTTATAATGTTTTGTACTTTTAAGCAGATGTGGCTTAGTATGTGAAAGATATGTAATTGAGTAAAAGAAAAACAATCGAGGTAAAGACAAGAGATTATAATTGCTGGGATACTATAAAAATTTTTAGTATCAAATCTTTTTTTTATAATACTATTTTCATTTATAAAATATTGTGTTCTAAAAATGTATTTTTTGTATTTTTTTTGACATTAAATATTAGCATTGCCAATGCTGTAACAAATAATCCTTCACATAAAATGCATTCTCAAATACTTAATCCCTCATATCAAAGGGATTTGAGTATGGCTATGATCAATGGCATTATTAATATGAGTGATTTTTA
Organism: Candidatus Liberibacter africanus PTSAPSY; assembly: GCF_001021085.1. Lineage (NCBI taxonomy): Bacteria > Pseudomonadati > Pseudomonadota > Alphaproteobacteria > Hyphomicrobiales > Rhizobiaceae > Liberibacter > Candidatus Liberibacter africanus. Next base: position 983,059 of record NZ_CP004021.1, read on the forward strand.
TTCTTGTGTCAGTCCTAAAGCTGGTTATCGCAACAGAATCATTTTTATGAATTCCTCAAATGCTTTTTATGATTGGGCAAAAAGAAATCATCATTATGAGCGTATATGGTTTAGAGTCGCTAATTTTTATTTATTTACTATGTTTAGTATTTTGAATCACGAATTGGGTCATGCGACAAGAACGACAGAAATGAATAGTAAAGTGACTAAACTAAGGATTTATCCATTATCAATGTCTGGTTATACATCGTATGAATCGTTGGGGAAGTATCCAGAAAGTGCTGTTGTTACATTAGGTGGTATAGAGGCGAATTATGTTTTATCGCGCGATGCATTCTATAAAAAGAGACGCATTAACCCAACTTCCGCAACGATGTATTTGTCTTCAGCGGGGAATCAATTTGCTTATGTGAAGTTTATAAAGGATCAGCCTGGTCATGATATTAATAGTTATGTAAAAGATATCGCCCTTATATACAACTTGAATTATGATAAATTTATCACAAGACTTCGTCGATTAGCTTTATTAGATTGGCTAGATATCAGGATTTATTATTCGTTTTATTCTGTGATAAGTGGTCGAGATACGGTTTTGCCTGCATTAAAAGTCACCAAAAATGTTGGTATTCTGCCATCGATGCGTTTGATTATAACGCCATATGCTGTATTGGAAAAGCGTTTTTTACTTGATGTTTTTGCGGGTGACAAAGAAGTAAGGATGGGCTTTAGTTATGAGCGTGATGTTAGAGGAAAAGATCATTTATATTATGGAGAGATTGAAATCAACAAAATAGCTTCTTTAAAGAAAACGGATATTGGAGCTCATTTAATTGTATGGAAACAACCAGAATTACTAGTACAAAAGGATTTTTCCCTTGTATCAAATAAACACGGTGCAATGGTAACGCTAGACTTATTACATCACTTAACTGATCATTTAAAGTTTTCTATGCGTATAGGATATAAAGCTAATGGATATGTTATGGGAGAACCGGTCCATAAATCGTCTATTGTAAAATTTGGTTTGAGCTTTATTTGAGTAGTATATTTAATTGTTATCTTTACGTTTATACATTAGCTCATGAGAAGATTTTTAACGATTAGGGTGGACTTTGATCTTTAACAATAATCAAGGAATATACCTTTTTATTAAAAGCTAATATTAAAATAATTTGAATAGCGCAATAGTATAATTGGTGAGTGATATTGTTGCTTATTTTACAAGTAGATACGTGGTTTGTCTGTGCGCCGATAAAGAAAATCTCTTTTTTCAACTTTCTTACTTATAATATACTGTTTATTCATTGTGACATCAATATTTTATGAATCATGAATCCTATGGAATAAAAGTAAATAACAGGGGAAATTATGACAAATTAAATGGAATAAAAACGCTTCGCACAAGTTATATTTTATATCAATTTATTTATCTGTCTGTCTTGATGTATTTATATCCAACCAAACGCCTCTCTGGTCATCAGGATAGGCAGAATATTTATCACTATCGTTATCTCCATTATAGCGATATGTTTTGACCTGTAAAGGTTTTGTTAAGGGTATTCCTGGTTATTACTTGTATGATGAATATATTTTTCGATGTATGGAGTCTTATCTGGTTTTAGTGCTATTTTTATTATAAATTATCCATACCAAGAGATTAACTTTATACAGTGTAATTCCGAACCGCCTAAATTCATCATGTTAACGAATACTCATTCTATGGTGTAAATTATTAAATACATAAAATTTTTCTTTTATTTTTAATTTTAATTCAATCTTTGTATACAATAAAAATTTTTTTGAGAAAAAATTAAGAAAAATGAACGCTTCGTTAACCTTGATGTATTTACATATCATATTGATTATTAAGAAGATTAATTTCTGCATATTATAGATCAGTTTATGGTAAACAAAATAGACATAAAGAGTACACATGTAGCAGTTATCATGGGAGGCCTATCTGCCGAGAGAGAAGTCAGTCTTTCTTCAGGTAAATCTTGTTCCTCTGCTTTAAAAGATACAGGTTTTCAAGTGAGCCAGATAGATGTTGATCGTTCTATAGTATCAACTCTACAAAAATTAAATCCAGATGTGGTTTTAAATGTCTTGCATGGAAGTTTCGGAGAAGATGGGCTCATACAATCGATACTAGAGTTTTTGGAAATTCCTTATACACATTCTGGGGTTTTAGCTTCTGCGTTATCGATGGATAAGATGCGCGCTAAACAAATTGTGAAAAGTTGCGGTGTGCCAGTTTGTCCATCGATTGTAGTTAATCGTTTTGCAATGGATTATCAGCATCCGATGTCACCTCCTTATGTTATCAAACCCTTGAAAGGCGGATCTTCTTTAGGAATTATGGTGATAAAGCCAGGTCAAAGTGTTCCTTTAGATATATTGCAATCTTTGTCATGGAATTATGGAGATCAGCTACTGATTGAACAATATATTGATGGCATTGAATTGAGCTGTGGTGTAATGGGAGATACTCCACTCGCTGTTACTGAAATTATTGTGCCAAAATCAGATTTTTATAGCTATGAATTAAAATATTTATCTTCAAATTATACACATGTTATGCCAGCAAAAATTCCGTTGGATATCTATAAAGAAGTGCAGAGAAACGCTGTTTTAGCACATCATGCAATTGGTTGTCGTGGAATTAGCAGATCCGATTTTCTTTTTGATCCTATTTCAAGAAAAATTTTCTGGTTAGAAATTAATGTTCAACCAGGTATGACACCTGTTTCTATATTTCCAGAAATGGCTATGCATGCTGGATATTCTTTTCAAGAATTGTTGTTGTGGATGGTGGAGGATGCGTCATGTTTGCGCTGAATCACAGAGGTTTATTCATTGATCGGAGATTTGGCTTTGTTGTGGGGATGTCATTGCCTTTGTATTGTATATTGGGTTTGGGAGATATGAGAAATTTTCTAAACTTTTGTGTCTTTATAAACAAGATATTTCCACCGTGTTATAGGGTTGTTTTTATTGTTTTTTTCTGTGCAATCGTTGGTGTATATGGGATTTTTATTGGAGGACATACACGTTATGTTATCAACTTTATTGATTCTTTCATTGGTTTTTCAATAGATAAGGTAAGAATCATTGGTAATGTTGAAACTTTAGAAGGTGATGTTATTCGTTGTTTAGAGCTTAACAGATCAACTTCATTAATTTCCTTTGATGCGGTAAAAATTCAGAATAATTTGTTGTCTTTGCCATGGATTGCGAATGCTGAAATTCATAAGGTATACCCTGATACGATAGAAATTCGTCTTACGGAGCGTATTCCTTATGCGATTTGGCAAAACAATTCCAGTCTTTATCTTATTGATAAGAATGGTTATGTGATTTCTTCATTAAAAAATACAAGATTTTCATATCTTCCTATGTTAATTGGAGAAAACATCAATAAAGCCATTAGATCCTTTGAAAAGTTATCAACTATAGAAGAAATAACCAAGTTGGTTAAATCCTATCATTGGGTTGCTGAAAGGCGTTGGGATTTGCATCTCTACAATGGTATTATTATTAAACTCCCAGAAGAAAAATTTGATACAGCAATCTCGAATATTTTGGAATTACAGGATAAATATAAAATTTTAGATAGAGATATTTCCATTATTGATATGAGATTACCAGATCGTCTTGCTATTCGTTTGACAGTAGGTTCTTTTATAGATCGTCAAGATATTGTTGATAAGCGTAATCTTGAGTTGAATAGGGGATAGAGTAATGGGTATTTTTACAATGCCTTTTAGGTCGAAGTATACCAATGGCTTATCTTCTGCTCGCACGTACATTATATCGGTATTAGATATTGGTTCTACAAAGACTGTATGCATGATAGGAAAGCTTTGTCCTCAAAATACAACCGATATTTTTTCTAAGAGAACACATCGGATTGAAGTTGTGGGTATCGGATATCAGCAATCACACGGCGTTAAAATGGGGACTATCGTTGATATTGATGCTACCGAAAGAGTTGTGCGTCAAGTTGTCGATACTGCAGAACAAATGGCAGGTTTTACGATTGATAGCTTGATGGTCAATATTTCTGCTGGACGTTTGAAATCTAGTCAGCATTCTGTTAAAATGAAAATAGGATGGCGGGAGGTAACAAAATCTGATATTCAGATGTTGATAAGGTCTTCTCAACGTTATTCTAATGATCAAGATCGCACTTTATTGCATTCTGTAATTACCGATTATGTCTTGGATGGGAAATCTGGAATAAGATCCCCTATATCCATGTTTGCTGGTAGCATATGCATCGATATGCATATGCTTACAGTAGAAAAATATGCAATGAAAAATTTAGGAATAACGATTAATCGTGCGCATCTTTCTGTAGACAAAATGGTTGCATCTCCGTACGCCAGTGGTTTGTCTATTCTTGTTGATGATGAATTTGAGCTAGGTTCTGTTGTTATTGATATGGGAGGAGGAACAACAAAGATTGCAGTTTTTGAAAAAGGAAAATTAGTGTATACTGACGTTATTGCTATCGGAGGATCACATGTGACGAATGATTTAGCGCGTGGCTTGTCTATATCTCGTGACGATGCTGAGCGTCTCAAGGTCATGAATGCTAGTGTTATCCCTAGTATGATTGATGAACATGATCTTCTTTCTATACCTAGTATCGGTAATACTGATCAAGATGATCTAGTTCAGATTTCTAGAGCGACTATTTCAAGGATTGTTCGAGCTCGTATTGAAGAAACATTTGAATTAATCGAAGAACGTATTAAGAATTCAGGGTTTAAATCTCTAGCTGGTAAACGTATAATATTGACAGGAGGAGCAAGTCAGCTGAATGGTTTACAAGAGATGATTAGGCAGATGATCAGTCCTAATGTGCGAATAGGAAGACCTATAGGAGTTATAGGATTACCATTTCCAGCAAGAAGCCCTGCTTTTGCAACAGCTATAGGATTAATGGTGTATCCGCAATTAATTGCAAAAGAAGTGGATTGCGTAGGAAAAGATTCTTCTTTTTGGAATATAAAAAAGTTTCCTTTATTAAAGAATTGGTTTAAGCGCAGTTCATGATTTGAAGATCATGTTAGATTTTTAGAAAGAGATTACAATATTATTTGACCTTTTTAAATATGGATATTGGGAAATAGTGTCAATGGGAAGGAATCGGCAGATGATGGGAAAACAGTCTAATATGGATATAACTGAATTAAAGCCTCGGATAACTGTATTTGGTGTAGGGGGTGGAGGAGGAAACGCTGTAAACAACATGGTTTCTTCAGGTCTTCAAGGTGTGAATTTTATTGTTGCTAATACTGATGCACAGGCCTTGATGATGTCTAAGGCTGAACATATTATTCAGCTTGGATCTGGAATAACTGAAGGTCTAGGAGCAGGGTCTCATCCAGAAGTTGGTCGTGCTGCTGCAGAAGAGTGTATTGATGAGATTACCAAGACTTTGGATAAAACACATATGTGTTTTGTCACGGCAGGCATGGGAGGTGGCACAGGAACAGGTGCAGCGCCGATTATTGCGAAGATAGCACGTAGTAAAGGGGTGTTAACTGTTGGTGTCGTGACTAAGCCTTTTCACTTTGAAGGTTCTCGGCGTATGCGTGTGGCAGAGTCAGGAATAGAGGCATTGCAAGAAACTGTTGATACACTGATTGTTATTCCTAATCAAAATTTATTCCGAATTGCCAATGATAAAACAACATTTGCCGATGCTTTTTCTATGGCAGATCAAGTTCTTTATTCTGGTGTTTCTTGTATTACTGATCTTATGATTAAAGAGGGATTAATTAATCTTGATTTTGCAGACGTCCGTTCTGTAATGCGTAATATGGGTCGTGCTATGATGGGAACAGGAGAAGCTTCTGGCCATGGACGTGGTGTACAAGCGGCTGAAGCAGCTGTTGCTAATCCATTGCTCGATGAAGCATCAATGAAGGGTTCGCAAGGATTGTTAATTTCAATTACAGGAGGGAGCGATCTCACATTGTTTGAAGTTGATGAAGCCGCAACACGTATTCGTGAAGAAGTTGATTCTGAAGCTAATATTATTCTTGGTGCTACTTTTGATGAAGCGCTTGAAGGTGTGATTCGTGTATCTGTTGTTGCAACGGGAATAGACAATCGTTTTCATAAAGAAGAGGATCATAACGACGGCTCTTCTATGTCCTCCTATGAATCTTTAACCGGTGAAAATTTTCTGAATCTTTCTTCTCACAAATTATCGATGAACGATTCTCATACTGCATGTGACGATACAATGGAGGATGCTAATTTTGCAAAAAGTATAGAAAATATGTCTAATGAGACAAATATTTTGACAAGAGATAACAATAAAGAATTGTCGTGTGAGGAAAGCATTATCCCAGAATCTTCTTCTCCACAGCGCTTCACATCTCAGAAATATATAGAAAAAAGTGATGATTATCCAGAAGAAAGAGGTGTGATGGCATTATTCAAACGTATTGCAAATTCTTTTGGTTTACAGGAAAATTTTTCTGTAAAAGTAGAATCTGTTAATCCAGAAAGTGATTCTGCTATTTCTATTTTGAGAGAAAAGAATAATGCTCCTGAAAATATTGGTAATGATGTTCATATACAATCAAAATCAAATATTAAGTGCGAGGAGGATCAATTAGAGATTCCTGCTTTTTTACGCCGGCAATCGCATTGATTATGGATTACAAACTAGATATTTTTATTACTTGAAGAATTGTTGATAATTTTGTACAACTATTAGTAAATAATCATCAAAACGGAAATGATAAAAAATCATGCTGCAAAGTCGATCACAGCATACTATTGCGGATTCAATTACTATTACAGGTATTGGTGTTCATTCGGGGAAAAATAGTATTTTAAGACTATGCCCAGCACAAGAAGGGGTAGGGATATTATTTCGTTCCATTCAGTCAAGAATGGGTAATTTTTCTTCATCAGCGTTGTGGAATAATGTTTTAACGACGTCTTTAAGTACGGCTATAGGTTCTTCTTTATGTCAATTTCATACTATTGAACACTTGATGGCAGCACTCTATGCTTATGGTATCGATAATGTTATCGTTGAATTAGATGGGATAGAAATTCCGATTATGGATGGAAGTGCTTTAGCTTTTGTACAAAGTATAGATCGTGTTGGTGTAAAAAAACTAAAAGGTAAACGCCGTTATTTGAAGATTATTAAATCTGTTCGAGTTACTAATAATGAATCTTGGGCAGAATTTCTGCCTTATCCTTCTACACATTTTGAAATATCTATTCAATTTAATAGTAATGTAATAGGCTATCAAAAATGGGAAGGAGATTTAACTAAAGAAGTTTTTTGTAATGAGATTTGTATTGCTCGTACATTTGGTTTTCTGAAGGACGTTAAGCGTTATAGAAAAGCAGGTTGTGCATTAGGGGCATCTTTGGAAAATAGTGTTGTCATTTCTGAGGATGATAAAGTGATTAACACTGAAGGATTGAGGTATTCAGGCCAAGAATTTGTTCGTCATAAGGCTTTGGATGCAATTGGTGATATAGCTTTAGCAGGCTATCCTTTGATAGGATGTTATCGTTCGTATCGAGGAAGTCATAAGATAAACCACATTGCGTTATCTGCTCTCTTTGCAGATAAAAATGCTTATGAGATAGTTGATGACTATATTGTGTGATTGTCCTTTTGTTTTTGAAAATCCCTGTTAAGAAGAGTTATAGCTTCTTTGTCTTTTCTAAAATATCTTTACAATCTTTATATTATATACTAAAATTTGCGAAGTTGAACTATAAAAAATTCGTAGAATAAACATCCCATTTATTCAAGTTTGGATCATATAAATTATTGATTTAACTGATTTTTTTAAATTTAGTACTTTTATTTTTCGAAGAGTGAGAACTTTAGTTGTATAAATTTGCGTTAACTATATTTTTTGCTAGTACCGTTTTTTTGTTGGAGAGCTGTTGGTCACGACGTTATTCAGATGACTATTTTTTAAATAATATTGTAAACATCGAACGTCACAACGAATCCTATGAAAATGCAGTTCAATTAATGAAAAACAATGATTTTAATGGATCATATAAAATTTTTAGTGAAATTTTAAGAGATTTTTCATTTTCTAATTTAGCTCGTAAATCTTTGTTAATGGCGGCATTTTCTCAATATAGTGCGGGAAAATATAAAGAATCTGCTACTCTCGGCGAACAATATCTTGCTCAATATCCGGGCTCACAAAACATTGATTATGTGTATTATCTTGTTGGAATGTCTTATGCAAATATGATTCGAGATGTACATTATGATCAACAACCTGCACGTTTAATGCTCCAGTACATGAGTCAAATTGTTAGGCAATATAAGGATTCTGTCTATTTCAAGGGTGCTCGATTCTATGTGACAGTTGCGAGAAATCAATTGGCGGCTAAGGAAATGGATATAGGGCGTTATTATCTGGATAACGGAGAATACACGTCTTCTATTCTACGATTTCAATTAGTTGTTGAACAGTACTCTGATACAGAGCAATTAGAAGAAGCAATGGTTAGACTTGTAGAATCATATTTTGCTCTTGGTTTAATGGATGAAGCAAGAGATATGGCTTTCCTCATTCAAGAACAATATCCTCAAGGTTATTGGTCTCAATACGTTAGAAAACTTGTTCAATCAAACAACAAAAAATCATAGTATTTTTTAGTAATTATGGTTTTTATAATTATCGTTTTTCCCTATGCTGACGCATCTTTCAATTCGTAATATTGTTCTTGTAGAGAGTATAGATATCGATTTCTCTGCAGGATTGTCCATAATAAGTGGTGAGACTGGATCAGGAAAATCCGTCTTGTTGGATGCTTTATTTCTAGTGACTGGAGGTAGAGGAGATGGGTCATTAGTGCGTCATAATTCGGAAAAAGGTCATGTTACTGCTGTTTTTGAAAATCCTTGTGTTCAAGAACTAGAAAATATTTTTACAGAAGCTAATTTTACTCTTGAAGAGTGTATTGTATTACGCCGTGTGCAATTTCCTGATGGACGAACCAAAGCCTATGTGAATGAGCAGTTGGTCAGCGTTAATTTTATGCGTTTAGTAGGGTCTTTTTTAATAAATATTCATAGTCAGCATTCAGATAGAGCTTTGCTTGATGTTAATGGGCATCGGAAAATTCTTGATTCTTATGCAGGTATTGATCTCTCCCTTCGTGAAATGAAAGTATTATATCGTAATTGGTGTCATGCTTCTAATGCGTTGAAGGAATATAAAGAACGCAAAAAAACTTCTTCTAAAGATATTGAATTTTTACGATTGGCAGTAGAAGAACTACAAGCTCTTGCAATACAGCCAGGAGAAGAAAATAACTTGGTAGAAATGCGTTCAAAAATATTAAAAAAAGAGCGTATAGCTGTTGAGTTATCAAGTATTATGAACGAATTTCAGCATTCTTCTTCTCCTATTTCCGTCGTGTCTTCCATGTTACGTAGACTAGAGCGTAAAGGATCTGAATTTCATGATTTATTAAAGAATATCATCTCTTTTTTAAATGAAGCGCAAGACAATTTATCTGATGCTCAGAATGAAATAGAAAAAAGTTTTTTAGAAGTTCAATATGATGCAAAAGAATTGGAAAATATTGAAGAACGTCTTTTTGCATTGCGTGCTATGAGCCGTAAGTATTCTGTTTCTATTGATCAGCTTCCTCAATTAGAGAAGAAAATGGGAGAAGATCTTGTGGATATTTCCGCAGGAAATCAAAAAATTGTTTCTTTGGAACAGGAGCTTGATGAAGCGCGACAAGCTTATGATCAGGCTGCACAAAATATTTCTGCAAAACGTTATAAATTTGCCAAAATATTAGAAAAAAATCTTATGGAAGAGATGCCTGATTTAAAATTAGAAAATGTTAGGTTCTCGGTAAATATTACATCAGATATAAAAGATATTTCTCCTGATGGAATTGATAAGGTAGAATTTTACGTTCAAACCAATATAGGAGAGAGTTTTGGACCTTTGATAAAATTAGCATCAGGGGGAGAGTTATCTCGATTTTTATTAGCCTTCAAAATAGTCCTCGTCGATCAAGGACTGGTTCCCACGTTGGTATTCGATGAAGTAGATTCGGGAATAGGAGGAGCTGTTTCAGCTGCTATCGGATATCGCTTAAAAAAATTATCAAAAAAAATACAGTTATTTGCTATAACACACGCACCGCAAGTAGCTGCACGTGCTGACAAGCATTTTCTTGTTTATAAAAAAAATGAACCAGGCAATATACAGAGGGTAAAGACATATATCACCGTTATGACGTTGCAAGAACGACGTGAAGAAATTGCCCGTATGTTATCCGGAAGTCATATAACTGTAGAAGCACGCGCTGCTGCAGAAAAGCTTTTGGATTTTTCCAATTAAATATACATATATATATTCAATATTGTTATTTTTATTGTTATTTTTTTCACTATATGTCACTATATGATAGTTATTTTCCTTTTTTTAGTATATTTTTTATTGTAACACAAACTACCTCTGATTTTTGGTATTTCTTAAGATTTTTAATAGAAAAATTACAGTACGCGATAAATGAAAGAACGTCAGATTATTCCAATTGCTGAATTGAATATTGAACAAGCAAGAAAAGAGTTGTCTTTTCTTGAACGGGATATATCATATCATGATGATCTGTATTATTACCATTCAGAACCTCAAATACCGGATTATGAATATGACGAGTTAAAAAAACGTTGTGATGCTATTGCACGTGCTTTTCCCGATTTAGCACGCCCTGAAGATCCTAATGGGCCTCTTAATAAAATAGGAGCAGAAAGATGTGGCTCATTATTTAAAATCACTCATTTACTCCCGATGTTATCATTAGAAAAAGTTTGTACTAGAGACGATATTAAAAAGTTTATTACTAAAACTTACCGTCTTTTTCACAGGAATGTTGATAATAGCATTTTTTTTACTCTTGAGCCTAAAATTGATGGAGTAGCAGTTGATATACGATATGAAAAGGGAAAATTTGTTTCTGCTGCTTTACGTGGCAATGGTGATGACGGAAGAGATGTCAGCGCTCATATTCTATCTCTCCCTTCTGCTATTCCCTTAAATTTGCCTTCGAAATTTCCAGACATTCTAGAATTACGTTGTGAAATTTACATCACAAAAAATGATTTTCTTGCTCTTAATGATGAAATGATTGCGCTCAAACGAAAACCGTACGCTAATCCTAGAAATACAGCGTCTGCTGTATTTCGTTGTTTAAATCCTACGCATCTTATTCGATATTTAAATTTGTTTGTCTACGGGTTAGGATACACATCTGATATATTTGCAGAAAATCATTATGAAATGTTGCAAACAATTCGTGATTTAGGTTTTCCTGTCAATGATAAAATCCGACAAACGAATACTTTAAAGGGCATTATGTCGTATTATTCTGAAATGCAATCAATTCGTTCTTCGCTTCCATATGATATAGACGGAGTTGTGTATAAAGTAGACGATTTTTTTTTGCAAAAACAATTAGGAGTAAGGAAACGAAGTCCACGTTGGATGATATCTCATAAATTTCATGGATTAACAGCTCGGACTCGTCTTTTAGATATTGATATTCAAATTGGTCGTACAGGTATAATCTCTCCAGTAGCTCGTCTTGAACCTGTTAGTTTAGGGGGAGTTATTATCACCAATGCAACATTGCATAATGAAGATTATATCAAAGGATTAGATGCATCTGGTAAATTAATTCGCGAAGGAAGAGATATTCGAGTAGGTGATACAGTTATTGTTACCAGAGCAGGAGATGTTATTCCGAGAGTTGTTGATGTCATTATCGATGAAAGACCTCTTGATGCCCAAGTATTTTCTTTTCCCTCTTCTTGTCCGATCTGTAACAGTCGGGTAGTTCGTGATTTAAATATGAAAACAAGAAAAGTTGTTGCGGCTCATCGTTGTACAGGAGGAATTTTATGTTCAGCACAGCAGTTAGAATATCTCAAACATTTTGTATCGCTAAATGCTTTTGACATAGCAGGTTTAGGGGAAAAACAGCTTGATTTTTTCTTTAAATCAGAAGATCCAGATATTTCTATCAAGATCCCTGCTGATATTTTTACGTTACAGCGTCGTCAACAAACTGCAACTAAAAAGCTTGAAAATATTTCAGGATTTGGGTATGTAAGCGTATCCAATCTCTATGATGCTATTAATAAAAGACGCAATATTTCTTTGCAGAGATTTATTTTTTCTTTAGGTATTCGATGCGTTGGTATAGAGATTGCTGGGTCTTTAGCAAAGTACTATCTTTCTTATCAAAATTTAGAAAAAGAAATAAATAACATTATTGCCAATGCCAATGCCAATGCCAATGATGCTTATTTTCCTTTGAAAAAAGTTCCGTTAGTAGGGGATATAGCTGCTCAGGCTATTATAGAATTTTATCAGAATTCTGCATGTGTTCATGCTACAGAAGAACTATTAAAGGAAGTAACTCCATCAATATCTAATAGTCGTGATAAAAATTATCTCGTTTCTATTTTTAAAAATAAAAAAATAGCATTTACTGGAACTCTTAAGACCATTAAACGTCATAAAGCTAAAGAATATGTTGAACAGTTAGGCGCTGTAGTTTCTAATACTATTTCTCGTCAAACTGATATGATTATTGTTGGTGATAACCCTGGGTCAAAATTAAACGAAGCAAGTAGATTAGGTGTTCGGATAATAGATGAAAAACAGTTTATATCTTCATTAGAAGAATACGCCGAAACATTGTTACAGGCAAAGTCCCAGCTGAAGATTTGGAGAAAAAAGTAACAATCAGCGCAGGGGACATTCCTTTAAACACGGTAATTGGATTAAAACCTTATCTTTTAAAGAAAATGATGGCTCTTAAAGATATTATAAAAATTAAATTGTGGACCTACTTAACAATATTTTTTGATAAATTATCACTTGGGGAATATGTCGTTATTTAAAAGTTTTACGTTTCAATATCATCCCCTTGTATCAAGGTATTCTTGTCTTGATTTGAATTAGGATAACCTTTATTCACTATCACAGTTACACAAGAATCAGACCAAACATTTAATGTCGTTTCTATCATGTCTACAATACTATAAAAAGGTAAAATCATGCTCATGATACTAATGGGTATGCCCATATTTGTTAATAAACTTGCACTGAGAAAAAAGCATCCCATTGGCACACCTGCATTACCAATTGCAGAGAGAGAAGCTACTAAAATCCATAAAAACATGTTTGGAAACACTATTTCTACACCGTTATTTTGCATTACATAAATCAGTGTGATGCATATGAAAGCAGCACAACCATTCATATTAATAGATGTACAAAAAGGTAAGATAGACCTACTTACTTGCGGGGAAACATTGAGATTTTCCTCTGCAGATTTCATTGTTACAGGCAAAGTACCAGCTGAAGATTTGGAGAAAAAAGCAACAATCAGCGCAGGGGACATTCCTTTAAACACGGTAATTGGATTAAAACCTTTAATATACAATAATATTGGTAATACAATCATCCCCTGTATGAGGTTAGACAAAATTATAACCGATAAGTATTCTCCCAAACCTGATATATTGATTCCTTTTTTAAATTGCAAAATTGTGACGGCAATAAAACTACCTAAAGCAATAGGTATCATTTTCATAACCCAATTAGTGATTGTTAGGAATATTCCGTGAATTCCCTCAAAAATTGCAACAGTAGATTTTTGTATATGTTTATCAGTTATGAAATGAGTAGCAATGCCTATAGCGCCAGAAATCAACAAAATGCTTATAACCTGACTTTCTAAAAATGGAGATATTATATTATTGGGAATTAAGTTCGCAACATACTGTAGATAACTAATTTGACTAACATGAACAGCATTCTCTGGTTTGACAATTATGTTAGAGGGAGAAATAAGCTTATATGTAAAAAAAGCAATAGATGCAGCTAATAACGTTGTAAGAATAGTATAAAATACGGTTTTTCCCCATAAACGGACCATTCCTTGTTCGGGAGAACATTTTGATAAACTGACGATTAAAGAGAAAGATATCAGAGGCAAACTGATAAATTTAAAAATTCTAACAAAAATATTGACAACAAATTCTGCTATATCATTGAATAACACATTGTGACTCATTCCTAGAAATATGCCAATCAGTATAGAAGATGTATATAGGAGATAGACTCTTTGCTTTTTATTAAGGGTGATTGTGTTTTTTAAATACACCTTTTCCTCCTTTTTTCATCTCAGTTCTAAGATATTGTGCAATATACCCAACAAGATAATGATAATTCATAGCAAAATGGTATTTTTTTATCAAGTTTTTTTTATTAAAAAATTATTTGTCTGTTTTAAAAAAAAGAGGAGTGATTATCTTGTTTACTATTGTAAAAATATCTCAAGATCCATTAATTTTATTATTAAAGATAATTTCAGATATAGAATTTGTATTTTGAATTAGTGATGAAAATATTAGTTTTAACTTTTTAGACCATAACTTTTTAGACCATATAGATACAGGCGAATTATGAATGGGAGATAGCATCGGCAAGACCATGATTTTTGCTAGTCATTTGTATCAAATTTCTTTGCTGTGTAATATTGATTGAGCGCACGGTCACGCGCTTCTTTATGGTCAATTATTGGAAGCGGATAATTAAGCGTCGAGTCTTTTCCATTAATCCAATTATGGGGAGTGTGAATGTATTTTTCAGGGACAGTTTTAAGTTCAGGTAACCAGTAACGTATAAAGATCCCTTGAGGATCAAATTTTTTTCCTTGGGTGGTAGGATTAAAAATACGAAAATAAGGAACAGAATCATTTCCTGTAGACGCTGCCCATTGCCATCCTCCATTATTTGATGCAAAATCACCATCTAATAGTTGTGACATAAAATATTTTTCTCCAATGCGCCAATCTATTAAAAGGTCCTTAACTAAAAAGCTGGCTGTAATCATGCGAAGGCGGTTGTGCATCCATCCAATTGTATTGAGTTGACGCATCGCTGCGTCAATAATAGGAAATCCTGTAAGTCCTTGTTTCCATGCTTGTATATCATTAGGATTATTGTTCCATGCTATTTTTTCAGTCCATAAAATAAAAGGAATTCCCTTACAGATAGAAGGATATAATGCCATTAAATGACGGTAAAATTCACGCCAAATTAGTTCATTGAGCCAGCTAAAAGCTCCGCTATTGGGTTGGATGAGTAAATCTACAAATTCCTTTTTCAATCTGTTCCAACATTGGCGAGGAGAGAGGACACCAATGGATAGGTAGGGGGATAATTTACTTGTTCCTTGAATGGCGGGAATATCTCGGTGTTTTACATAATCTTGTACTTTTTGTTTGCAGAATTCACGTAAAATACATAATGCATTCTGTTCACCAATAGGAAACATTGGATCTACTTCTTGAAAAGAATAATTAAAAAATTGAGGAATCTTTTCTATATTAACGGGACCAGTTTGACGAATTACAGGAGCTGCTAAAGAACTAAGATTTGCTTGTGCAAGTTTTTTTATAAATGCTGTACGAAATGGAGTATAAATTTTGTACATTTGACCTGCATTATTTAGTATACTACCAGGGGGAAAAAGAACACTATCATCAAAGCTCTGGCAAACAACTCTGTTTTTGAGACGTTTTTCTAGAATAGCATCGCGACGGGCTTCATTAATTTCGTATTGGCGATTATAAAAAAAATCTGTAACTTTTTTTTGCAAACAATAAGAATCTAACCATTCGATCATATCAATAAAATAATCACATTGATGATACTCGAAAAAAATACCTCTAAGCGCAAGAGAACGTTGAACTTGGATAAGATTAGTGTAAATAAAATTAGCTTGACGTGCAGACATCCTATGTTGGAGCCATTGTTTAGGTGTAGCAATAAATACCGCTATTACTTTTGCATTTTGATTATGACAAGCGGCGTAAAGTGCTTTGTTATCGGTAATACGAAGATCGTTGCGTAGCCAAACTAGATGAACTTTCATAGCAGATTTTTTTTCATTTTACATAATCCTTGAAATGTAAAGATCGAAATAACATGCCACAAAAATTGTATGTTGCGTATAGGGAATAAATAGAACAATAAAAAAATATCCCAATTCACGAGAATAATTAATCCTAAAAGATTATAAATTACTGTTATTCTTTTTTTTTTCATGCCTGAGTTCACGACTGGCATAAAACATATAAACAAAGGCTAATAAAATAATAACGATAATAAAAAAACGAGTAAAATAAAAACCTTGCATAATCAATGGGGCGACAAGAGACCAATCTGCCATTCCCATCCAACTGTCTGTTTTTGCAAGTTTTATAGCCCAAACACTGCCAATAATTTCAATGACACCCATAACAAAACATATTTTAGATGCTGCACGCCATCCTCCATAGTGATTAGCAAAAATTCCTATAGTAGCATTAGAGAAAAACATAGGAATAAATCCAGGGATAATCAGTATAGGAAAATGAAAGAAAATCATGGTAATAATTGTTAATATTTGGCCGATTGCACCCCAAATAAAACCCCATATCAATGCATTGGGGGCAAAGCCATACATTGCAGAACAATCAATAGCAAGAATGGCTCCAGGAATAAGAGATTTTGAAATTCCGCGGAATGAAGTCGTTAGTTCTTTAACAAACATCGAAACACCCTGCATAATAATAGAGATTCCTACAGAAAATAACAGTCCTGTTTCCAAGACATAAAGTGTCCAATGTGTTTTTCCAGCCATTTCTTGAACTTTTTCAATACCTAAAGATAATAGGGCTGTTCCCCAAAAAAAAGTCATGACAATCGCTGTAGAGATTACATAGTTATTTAATAAAACAAGCCATTTAGAAAGCTTGAGGGAATTAATGTTTTCTGATTTATTGCCCAAATAAGGTGCGATCTTATACGCAATCCAAGATGCTACTTGTTGTTGATGTCCTATTGAAAAACCAGAATTATTGGTGATTTCTTGTGTTGGTTTATATAAGATATTAGAGGTTATACCCCAGTATAAGGCTAAAAGACAGGATGAGTAGGCAACGGATTGCCATATTTCTGTGTTTAATGACATGTGAAAAAAAATAAAAACAAGTCCAGCTTGTTGAAACATTACTTCTCCATTGAGTACAATGGTACGGATACCAGTAAAACGATGCAAAGTAACCATCAAGAGATTAAGTAGAAATGCTATCAAAACAGTATAACCTACAAAATTATACTTATCTCCCAAAGATGTTATACAAGAAAACATAAAAACATAGGGATCGATAATTGAACCGTCAATATGATGGATAGTAGAAATATTCGTAATAATAGCTTTGGATTTGTTGACAAGAATATCTGCGCCTACTCGCAAAAGAAGAAAACCAATAATCGTGTGGATTGTAGAGGAAATAATCGTAGTGATCTTTTTAGCCAGGAGAATATTCCCTATCATGACAATGAGACCAAGCATAAAATAAGGCTTGGTTAATATCTGGCTATGAAAAAAACCGAAGCAATTAGCTATAAAACCCATCATTCCTCTCTTAGACTTATCTCATGTTTTTTATTTTGATAACAAAAGAAATTTTTCTAAAAATAGTAGCTGATAGGTTATAGCACGAAACTACGGATAATGTTTGCAGAAAAATATAAATATAACTCAGAATTATAAAAGGTTTAAGATTTAAATATGGATTTGAGTAAGAATCTAGTAACGTTGTAACTATACGCTAGGATATATCTGTTACTTATATTATTTGTCAGATTTGTCAGAGTCGAATAACCCTTTACCCACTAAACACCAAGCAGTTAAAACAGCTGGTGGCATAGATATCACGGCTGAAAATTTAAACGGACATAATTTTACTAAGTAAGGATGATCTAATACTTGAGACATTATAAAAACTACCAACACATACATCAAAAATAAAGTTATTAAAAAGGTTTTATCAAAATAATTTAAACGCATCTTTTTGCTATCTTCCATACCATTCAAAAATACGCCTTTAAGTTCCCATATTTTCTGTTGCTCATTTAAATAATATCTATCTTCATTATTATCCATATTAAGATCTCCCCCCGCATGAATCAATACTTTGTTTCGTATTTTAGTATATCGTCAACTGTTATGGTTTTATTTAAGTACGGTTTGCTAGGACCATATGATTTTTCCCAAGCTCTTCCTGCTTCATGGGCTATTTTACTTAACTCATTACCTAAACATTCTTTATATCGATCCCAGATATCATTCATTATATTTATAATATTTCGATCGCTTATTTCAGGAAACACATCCAAAGCTAAAGCCATGGGAAGTCTAATTTTATAATCATAAAAATACTTGAATCTATGGTATATGCCCGCAAATAATGGCCCTTTTCCCCAAGCTTGCGGCTCTTCGTCTAGCATTGCTTTTTTATATTTAAGAACAATATTACAGTGAGTGAAATAGAGAAGCTTTTGTAATTTTAAATTAGTTACGGGTAACTGGGATTTTACTCCTTTATCGATGAAGAAGTTTGCGACTGACAAACAACAATAAGGAGGTTTCTTATCTTTAATTATTTTTTGCATTTTTCATTCTTTTCATAATATAATCTCCACCCTTAGATTCGGTCTTATACACTGAAAAAATATAATATGCAACCTTTAATATAAATATGCAACCTTTAATATACAACCTTTTTTATCAATTTGCTAAGCTATCGCTTCTTATAACTTCCCATGGAATGACAAACCAAGAAGATAATGAGAATATTATTTTATCTCGCATAGCTTTTACCTTTTATTTTGATTGTTTTAAAAAGAAAATAATCCGTTAACCACATAAAACGGAAAATTTAGTTGAACATATTTGTATAAAGTAAGGGCCAATTTATTACTAGAGATGCTATAATTATCGTCATCGCCCCTAGCAAATTTTTATTTACTCTAAAGATTCTTTCGAAATATATTTCCTGTCTTATCTGTTCCT
Source organism: Candidatus Liberibacter africanus PTSAPSY (assembly GCF_001021085.1). Classification (NCBI taxonomy): domain Bacteria; kingdom Pseudomonadati; phylum Pseudomonadota; class Alphaproteobacteria; order Hyphomicrobiales; family Rhizobiaceae; genus Liberibacter; species Candidatus Liberibacter africanus. The sequence goes on from NZ_CP004021.1 coordinate 1,002,022, forward strand.
CTTTCGAATTTTCTATATTTTTCATAATACTTTCTCTTACATGGCGGTGCACAGAAAACTTTTTAATTATGGGTACCGCTGTCTTTTTTCCAAATAAACCATGATAATTAACATAAAATATATTATTAAGAATCGAGCTTCTCTGCAATTAATCATGATATCGTTTCATGGCATTTGTCAAATTCATTAATGTATGATGGTGTGTTATTAAATTGTTCGATAACAATACTGAGGTTAGGAAGAGAATGTTGTACGAGAATCGCAAACTACAACTTTAAGGAACAGAATGAATGTTAGCATACGAATTAAATAAGATTTCCTCAGAGGGAAAACATAATGTTCATTTGTTTCCGAAGGTTTTTGCAGTAGCGCCGATGGTTGATTGGACTGATCGACATTATCGTTTTTTAGCTCGTTTATTGACTAATAATGCTTTGCTTTATACAGAAATGATTGTAGCTGATGCAATTTTATACGGGAAAAAACAAAATATTTTAGGGTTTAGTGAGCAAGAAAAGCCGCTTGCTTTGCAAATTGGTGGTTCTAATATTTCCAAGCTTGTTGAAGCTGCCAAAATCGGAGAAGATTTTGGCTACAATGAAATTAATTTCAATGTTGGTTGTCCTTCAAGTAATGTTCTTGCGGGATCTTTTGGTGCATGCTTGATGCTTAATCCTGATGTTGTCGGGGATTGTATTGCGGCAATGAACGAGGCGGTTTCCATTCCTATAACAGTTAAGTGTCGTATTGGTGTTGATGATCAAATTCCGGCAATTGCTTTGCGTAATTTGATAAAATCCATAAAGAAATCAGGAGTAAAAGGCATATGGATTCATGCTCGCAAAGCCATGCTTGATGGAATTTCGCCAAAGGATAATCGTAAAATTCCAGAGCTTGATTATGAAATAGTATATGAGGTAAAAAAGGAAAATCCAGACCTTTTTATCGGTCTTAATGGTGGTTTGGAAAATATAAAACAAGTTTTGCAGGTTTTGCCCCATGTTGATGGAGTCATGGTTGGCCGAGCAGCTTATCAAAATAGTGCCATGCTTACTGATGTAGATGAATACTTTAGTAATCCTCTCACATCTTCTCTTCCCGTAAAGAAGAAAGTTGATAAGGACTTTTGGAGATACATCAGGGACTCCATGACTGAGTATGCTGCTCGCTATATTCATGCGGGAGGAAAATTAAAACATATCGCTCGCCATATGATCGGTTTATTCCATGGACTTCCGAATTCACGGCGTTATCGTCACATTTTAACTTTTGAAGCTAATGCGCCAACAGCAAGTCATAAAGTCATTGAAACAGCTTTTGATCTGATGATCGATTCTTTATAATTACTCTTTATCCAAAAAATAACACCCAGCTATCTCAAAAAAATAACCCATAAATCAAAGCAGATCTTTTTATTCGATAATTTATGGTAGGGTATTTTTTACCATATTTCATATGTTACATTATTTAGATTAGGGGGTATGAGAAGAATCTTTGACTACAGATATGTCGGGGGCGTCTTCGGCTTTCATGCCAACAACATGATATCCAGCGTCTACAAAATGGCATTCGCCAGTAACGCCACTAGACAGATCAGAAAGCATATAAAGGGCGGATTTTCCTACTTCTTCATGGGTAATATTACGACGAAGAGGGGCATTATATTCGTTCCATTTTAAAATATATTTGAAATCACCAATAGCAGAAGAAGCAAGAGTTTTAGCTGGTCCAGCAGAAATTGCGTTTACTCTAATACCAGATTGCCTTCCTAAATCCATTGCAAGATATTGAACGGAAGTCTGCAATGCTGCCTTTGCAAGTCCCATGACGTTATAATGTGGCATTACTCTTTCGGCTCCGAGATACGTAAGGGTAAGCATGCTTCCACCTTTATTCATCAATGAATGTGCACGAGCGGCTAAAGCAGTAAAAGAATATACTGAAACATCCATCGTATCGAGGAAATTTTGACGACTTGTATGAAGATACGGCCCTGTTAATTCCGATTTATCAGAAAAAGCAACGGCATGAACCATAAAATCTATTTTTCCCCATTTCTTTTCTACATTACAAAAAACATCATCAATCGTTTTAGAGCATGAAACATTGCAGTTTCCTGCCATGAAAAAATTCATTCCCTGAACGAGGCTTTCAACACGCTTTTTAGTAGCGTCACCTTGCCATGTTAAAGCAACTTCAGCACCTGCATCATGGCACATCTTAGCGATTGACCAAGCAAGTGAACGATTATTGGCAACACCAAAAACAATACCTCTTTTGTTTTTCATGAGGTCATCTACTGCAAGCATCTAAAACTCCTATTTGGGGAAATATTTATCTTTGGTATGTATACATATATTAAAGGTATATTCAAGTTCACTCTATACAAGAAAAGTGTGCTCGAACTTAGAGAGGATCTAATCTATGGGAAAAGATGATGATATCAATAATCATTATGTATTTACATTGTTATCACAATGGATGCAAGAAGCACAAGATAGTGAATTTAAAGATCCTCATGCTGTGGTGCTGGCAACTTATGATTATCATGGATTTCCAAATGCACGCGTAGTTTTAATTAAACACTTTGATCAGGATGGATTTGTATTTTACACTAATAGTCAAAGTTCTAAAGGCAAAGAAATAATAGAAAATCCAAAAGTATCTTTGTGCTTTTATTGGAAAAATTTGGGTCGGCAGTTGCGTGTGCGAGGTTTGGTGGAAAAATATTGTGATCGTGAATCAGATAATTATTATGCTTCTCGACCAAGGGAAAGTAAAATAGGAGCATGGGCCTCAAAACAATCACAAAAGATGGAACATTTTGGTGATTTACAGGAATCCGTGCAGCGATATTCTTCTCTCTATGAAGGAAAAGAAATTCCGCGTCCTGTTTGGTGGTATGGTTTTCTCATTCGTCCTTTATCTATAGAATTTTGGACAGAGAAACCATATCGTCTCCATGAACGTATAGTATTTTCTCGTGAAAAATTTACAGAAAAATGGACTAGATCTTTATTATATCCATAATAAAGATTACAGAAAAACAAAAATATCATAAAAATACAGCATAAGAATTTTTTGCTTTAGCCAAAAATGTTTCTATTATAATGGATATTTTAATATAAATATTTTCAAATCGAATTTAAGGAGATAATTATCTATCTTAGCTTAAGGGAAATAAGAGTTAATGTTGTTTAACTTCAGGTTATTTTTTAATGTCTTGAAAAATCAAATATTTATAACATAAAAAGAGTTTTATTTGATAAATTCATCTTATAAGTGTATGGAAATAATACAAACGAAAATGATGTTGTTTTTTCTTTAATTTTATTTGTTGCGGAGATGTAGTCATTGACAAAATATTTGAATTTTGTTCCTGAAAATCCTGATCATGATTTTTCCATTTGTTCCATGCACGCAGAAGCTTTTGGTCCTGGTCGTTTTTCTCGAGCTGCTTTCTTGTTACGCGAACAAGGAATGCACGATCTTTCTCTTTCGTTTCTTTGTACAGATGGTCAAATAATTATAGGATCGGTGCGTATGACGCCCATTTCTATAGAAAAAATTACGGGACACTTGCTAGGGCCTGTAGTGGTTCATCCTTTATATCAAAACAAAGGAATTGGACAAAAATTAATTGATATGTCTGTTGATGCTGCTAGAAACAAAGGATCTGAAGTAGTTGTGCTCGTTGGGGATATTGCTTATTACAGTAAGTTAAACTTTCAAAAAGTTCCTTGGAAATCCCTTTTGTTTCCTGCTCCCGTCGACCCTAATAGAGTGCTTTATCTTCCGCTTATTGGGAACATCGACAACCTCAAGGGAGCAATCTACTATAGAAAATGTTAATCAAACATTGCTTAGCACATTGTAAGAGTAAATCCTTAATAAGCATATTCTTCAAAACATGGATCTATAGACTTATTCCACCTACTATTAAATGCTGCAAGCATTTCATCTGAAGTAGTTTGATTGCTATTAATTATTTGCTCTAATGGTTGCAAAAAAATTGTCTCATCTTCTTGTAAGTGGTTTTTCTTAGAACGGTTTTTCAATCCATTTTTGGAAAAAGTGATAATTTGGGTCGCAATGCTCTTTAAAGATTGGCCGTTAATAGTGGCTTTCATTCCTTGGGATGGTACAGCTTTGTTCAGTTCATTCATATCGTTAAATGACCAATTAGACGTTAAATCATCTGCATCCTGCAATGCAGATGAGTCATAGAGAATACCTGTCCAAAATGCTGTAACAGCAAAAATATTTTTCACACTACCACAATCAGCGCCACGCATTTCAAGGCAATTTCTTAAACGTACGATAGGAAACAGTGTTGATAAGTGATTTTCCCAATCTCCTATTCTAGGATGCCATTCTTTTATTCTATCTTTGAGTGCTCCATTCATAAACTGACGAAATGTTATATCCGTGCAACAATGATATTCTCCTTCACGTAGGATAAAATACATTGGAACATCCAATGCCCATTGCGTATATTTTTCAAAATGATTATCGCTCTCAAAAACAAAAGGCAAAATTCCTGTGCGATTGTTATCAGTATGATTCCATATCTCGCTTCTCCATGATTGAAATCCATTGATTTTTCCTTCTGTAAATGGAGAAGAAGAAAAAAGTGCTGTAGCAAGTGGTTGTAATTTTAAAGAAACACGTAATTTAGTGGCCATATCTTGCTCACTACTAAAGTCAAGACTGACTTGTGTAGAGCAGGTTTTAAACATCATGTCTAAACCGGGAGTTCCAACTTGGGGCATATATTTTTTCATGAGTGTATAACGTGATTTAGGCATGACTGGTATTTCATCTAATCTCCATTTGGGATTAACGCCCATACCTAAGATACCGAGATCAAGACCGCTAGTGATCTCTTTAAGTATTGTGATATATTTGAGCATTTCTTCTTTGATTTGATGGGTGTCATATAATGTAGAGCTAGAGAGTTCTAATTGTCCTCCAGGTTCAAGAGATATTCCAGCTTCACTCAAAGGATCCGTCAATCCTATAATATTTCCCTTATCCATGATCGCTTCCCAAGAAAGTCTTTTTTGCATCTTTCTTAAAATTGTGACGATGCTTTTTTCTCCAGCATAAGGGATAGGACGATGATCTGATCGTGAAAAAATAAAACTTTCATGTTCCGTTCCTATTTTAAATTTTTCTTGTGGTTTTATGCCAGATGTAAGGTATTGCAGCAGATCATCAGTAGAAGTTATTATGGCATCAGTTGATAGATTACGTATCATATCTATTCCTTTAAAATTAAGAAGGATAAAACATTGAGGCGATAAGAGGATAGGTCAAGTGATTGTGATTTTCACATAGTTACTCAATACCAATCACCACAAATAGATTGGACTAAAGCCATGGTTGCAACTGCTGCAGTATCAGAACGCAAAATTCTTGGGCCTAGCGAAATAGGGGTGATGAAAGGAAGAGAATGCAATTTTTCTTTTTCTTTAGGATGATATCCTCCCTCCGGACCAACAAGAATAGCTATATGAGGAATATGTGATATGTTTTGAAGCTTTGCTAATGAATCATTCTGGTAACATGTTTCATCGGCAAAAACTATTTGATGATTATGATCCCAGTTTTTTAATAAACAATCTAGTTTAATAAGTGGATTTATGGAGGGCAGTGTGAGAGTATTGCACTGTTCTGCTGCACTTATTGCATACGAACGCATACGATCCATATTACAGTGTGTGTTTTGTGTATACTGAGTGACGACAGGATGAAGAGTTCCTATCCCCATCTCTACTGATTTTTGAATCATATACTCAAGGCGATTTGTTTTAATCGGAGAGAAAATGTAGTGTAGATTAGATTTTTTAGTTTGAGGTTTATTTTGAGATACTATTTCAAATACAATATCTTTTCCTACATATGTAATGTTACTAAGCCATTCTCCATTTTCCCCGTTAAAAAGTAAAATATTTTCTCCATCTTTCATGCGCATTACATGGGCGAGATAGTGGTATTGATTTTTAGTTGCTTTTTTTTTGATTGCAGCGCACAAAGGAAAATCGACAAACAAACGCTTAAGATGAGAACGCATTTTCATAATGTATAATTTCAATGTAAAAACAGGTATTAAAGATCCCATAAATTATAATATAAGCAGTAACTAATTGATACCATAGTAGCATTGTTTTGTAAAAGAACAAAGATTTAGTTAACAGCATATGGTAAAAAAATCGTATTTTTCTATGGTAATTTACTATTACTTGTTAATATTCATATCATTTAAACTCACTGTATTGGTGTTATTGATAGGATCAGATAATTTATTTTTCCATAAGTGAGTAATGTTTTTCTATTTTTGAGATTATTTGACTGTTAATCATATTAGTTTATAAAATATTTTGTACGGTAATTCAGGTGGATCTTAAAAAAACCATTTTTCTGGTTTTGTTTGGAGATTTCTAAGTGTCAATGCAACTTTGACATAGTGATATTAAATTTATTTTTTATAATTGTTTTAATGTGGATAAATCTGTGGATAAGTTTGTAGGTAAATTTCTAAATTACGTTAGCGTGGAATGCTTAGTTTTATCTAGGAATATTTCTAGGTTAATTGCGTACAATCCTGATATCAAAAAGACAGTATTTATAGGACTTGCGCTATTTTATGGTGCTTTAATTGGAAAAATTTTAAGATTCTACTTTTATTCTCATTGATGTTTTGCGGGTATAATACATAGGTATTATTAAAAATCCTTGTTTTAACATGTAAAATAACTTTCTGTTCATTAAAATAACATGGAATTTTCTTTATAATCAATTGTGCATTTGTAAAATATCTGTTTCAATCGTATTAGTTTTGTAATACCGTCGACAAGAATGGGTGTTTCGTTCTTTGAAATGTTGGTGACATGCAATTGTGATGTGTCGTCGTGCGTTTTACATTATTGGGTCAAGTATTAAATAATTTAAGGATAATAAATTATAATGTTGGATATAATACGCAAAGCTTCTCGTACATGGGTTGCAAAAATTTTTCTTGTTGTTTTACTCATTCCTTTCCTTGTGTGGGGATTAGTAGAGTCTATTTTTTCTATTTCAGGATCGTCGACAATAATCTCTGTAGGTTCTGAAAAAGTACCATTGGAAAATTTTATTTATTATTGGAAAAAAGAATTAGAAGCTTTGTCTCAGCGTATTGGATTCGTCGTTACTTCAGAAAAAGCACGTGCTGTTGAGTTAGACAAAAAGATTGTCGAAAATCTCGTTTCTGTAGCTGTTGTTGATAATTTTATTAAAGAGATGGGAGTTGAAACTTCGCGTAGTCGTGTTTTAGATTTGATAGGACGTTTTCCTTTTTTTCATGGAAAAGATGGGAAATTCAGTCGGGATGTTTTTTTGTCGAAACTTGCTCAGCAAAATTACGATGAAGGAAAATACATAGACCAATCTATACGAGATAGATCACGTGCCGACATTGTCCCAATTCTTGCCGGAGGAATCCAGGTTTCTAAACTTTTACAAGATCAAATAGTACGCTTTTATTATGAAAATAGATCCGTTAAATATATTGTGATAAATGGTGATGACGTTGCTGCTGTTGGAGATCCGTCGTCTGCAGTCATTACGGAATGGTTTGAAAAACGTAAAGATAGCTATCGCTTTCCGGAGTACAAACGCCTGTCTTATATCTTATTCGATGTTCATCAAAAAGCAAAACAAGTGCAGATAACAGAAGATGATTTGCGTGCAGAGTATAACAAGAGGAAAGATTCGTATTCTTCACCTGAAACCCGAACAGTAGAACAGTTATTTTTTGCAAATAAAGAAGAAGCAAATAATGCTTTTACATCTTTGCAGAAGGGTAAAAATTTTCAACAATTAGCTAAGGAACAAGGTAAGTCTCTCAAAGATATTTCTTTAGGCAGTTTGTCTAAACAATCTATCCCAGATGCTGCATTAGCTGATGCGGTTTTCTCAGTTGCTAAAGAGGATGGTTATACTAATGTTGTTAGTGGTTCTTTCGGATACACAATTGCTCATGTAAGTAAGATTAAACCTAGTTTTACTCCATCTTTTGAGAAATTAAAAAAGGAAATTGAAGATCAAATGCGTCTTGTAAAAGCAAGTACGATTGTTCAAGAAGAGTATAAAAAGGCGGAAAAAATGTTTTCCTCAGGTAAGAGTATGACGGAAATTTCTCAAAAAGAAAATTTGCCTCTTGTAGATCTTCAATTTATGGATTCTTTAGGCAAAGATAAAAATGGTAAAGAGATATCTTCCATACCTTATAAAGATCACTTGTTATTTAGTGCTTTTAACAAAGAACAATCTTCTATGGATAATAAATTAGCTTTACCTGATGGAAGCTACATGTTGATTAAGGAAACAGAAGTGATTCCTGAACGTGAGAAGAAATTAAATGAAATTATGCCTGAGGTTATAAAAGATTGGAAATATTCGAAAAAAGCAGAAAAAGTGGCTGATAAAGCAAAGCAGTTGGTTCTTGAATACAACAAAAAAGGAAAATGTTTTTATAGTATAGGTAAACCTTTTGGAAAATCCATTTTAACTAAAAGAATTACTCGTACAAGTAAGGGGGAAGAATTCTTTGAAAATGGTGTTTCCGAGATCTTTTCTGGACCTATAGGAATGGTTAAAAGCTTTCCTATTAAAAATGGGGCTGAATATGTAATTTTTAAGGTAGTTGATTATAAAATCGATCCCGTTCCCAATAAAGATAAATTAACGGATTCTATTAAAGCAACGGTCAGTCAAGATGCGTTCGATTCAATTATTTCTTATTTGAAAAGTAAGTATCCAGTTACTATCCATGAAGACATTATTGATAAATATTTAAATAGTGAACAATAGAGGGAAACGATTTATGGATAGTTTTTTATCCGGTTAAATACTTAAGTTATAGGAGGGATGGATTATAGTAAAAAAATGCCTCCTATAACCATATCATCTTGGTAAATGTTGATAAAATAAGTAAAATACCTTTTTGCATTATTTTCGATTATGCGTAAAAATTATTTTTTAAATTTAAATTATTTATTTAGAAGTACTTATATCTTATAAGTCTACACATTGTTATGATTTGAAAACATGTTTTCAAGATACTTTTGTTAGAAATTACTTGGTATTTTCTATATTGCCTATCGTATTCTAGGACTATGTGTATTGATCTTTTTCAGTGTGTATTTCCCTGTGATTCAGGAAGTTTATTTTTATGAAATAGAATAAGTAAAAAAGCATAAAAATAACAGACTAACGCTGTATATGGTAAAATGTTCAATTTAACTTACATCATATTTCTTGATTATATCAATTTAAAAACTGTACAAGTTAATATGGAAAAAATAGCTGAATCAGATAAATAAAAATGAGTAGTAGGATTTTTTAGATGTTCTGTTTGGATTTTAAATAACTGCAAATTTTTCTATTTTAAACCATTTTTTTGATTGAATATTGTGTGATGTAGAAGATTGGCGATAATGGTTTTTTATAGTAAATGTCGGATTAAATTTTGGAATAGATGATAGCAGTATCGTATTTCAATCGATAATATCTTGTTTATTTCATCAATAAATAATGGTTTAAAAAGGATTGCTTACATGATGAAAAAAGCGGTTTATACAGGATCATTTGATCCAATTACCAATGGACATATGGATATCATTGTCCAAGCTCTTTCTTTTGTTGAAGAGGTAGTGGTAGCTATTGGTTTTCATTCGATGAAACAAGATTCTTTTTTGTCTATTCAAGATCGTTCTGATTTGATTATGCAATCTATTCTTCATTTAATCCCTGAGAGTGTCGGAAGAGTCTCTGTTGTTTTTTTTAAAGGATTAGCAGTCAATTTAGCAAAAGATGTTTCTGCTCAAGTGATAATACGTGGCTTGAGAGATATGACAGATTTTGATTATGAAATGCGTATGACATCAGTTAATCGCCGTCTTTGTCCGGAAATTGCAACTATTTCTCTTTTTTCGAAGGATTCTTCTCGATATATAAGCTCTACTTTAATTCGTCACCTTGTTTCGATAGATGCGGACATAACTTCTTTTGTACCACATCCTGTTTGTGATTTCTTAAAAAAAATCCCTGAACCATCTTGCTAAAATCTTAGTCTATAAAAATATTATTTTGAAATAATATTTTGTGATTACAATCTTTCTCTTATTTTTATGGTTGATCTTGTGTAAAGATAATGATTTCAAATATCTTTGCTTAATGTATTCTATATGAATTAAATTTCTATTTTTAATGGCGCTATAAATTTATTCAGATAGCTCAAAAACGAAGGAGATAATGCAATTATGATGGTGAAAGAGTTCGATTTTAATCTTCCATCTTCTAGAATTGCCTTAAGACCAGCATCTCCACGAGACAGTGCTCGCCTCATGGTTGTGCAGCCAAATTTATCAGGAATTTCGATGATTTCTGATCATTTAGTGTCTGATCTTCCTTATTTTTTAAACTCTAATGATGCAATTGTATTTAACAATACTAAGGTTATAACCGCACAATTAAGTGGAATAAGATTACATCATATAAATAACAAAGAAACGCCAATATCTTGTACTTTGCATATGCGTTTTTCTTCTAATAGTTGGAGTGCATATGCTCGGCCAGGTAAAGCAATTAGAACAGGGGATATAATTCTTTTTTTTTCGCAAGATAGACAATATAGATTAGAGGCTACTGTTGCAGAAAAGTGGGATACAGGGGAGATTTTATTGACTTTTCCTCTTTCTGATATGGTCTTGGAAAGACAAATTTCTCTAGTAGGGACTATACCATTACCTCCTTATATTGCTAGGAAACGTCCTATAGATGCACGTGATTATGTGGATTATCAAACGACATACGCTAAAATTCAAGGTTCAGTTGCAGCGCCTACAGCTGGTCTTCACTTTACATCTAATCTTTTATCTAGGATTATTTCTATAGGTGTTGAAGTACATTTTATAACTTTACACGTTGGTGCAGGAACTTTTATGCCAGTAAAAGTAGAAGATACTGATGATCATAATATGCATAGTGAAATAGGTGTTATAGATATAGCAACAGCGAAAGCGTTAAATTCTGTTAAATCTCGAGGAGGACGTATTGTTGCTGTTGGAACAACTTCATTGCGTCTTTTAGAAACCGCAACAACAGAAGATGGGATCATAATGCCTTGGTCTGGATCTACTAATATTTTTATAACTCCAGGATATTGTTTCCGAGCTGTTGATGTGTTGATGAGTAATTTTCATTTGCCAAAATCGACTTTATTAATGTTGGTATCGGCATTCTGTGGAATAGAAGAAACAAAAAAAATATATCAACATGCTATTTCTCATTCGTATCGTTTTTATTCATACGGTGATGCAAGCTTGCTATTTCCAAAACGATGATTAAACAAGGGGAAAATATTTTTTATGCCTTGTGAAATAAAAAATATTAAAAATTCTTAGTAAGATTATGCTTTCTTGATTTTGCTGATAATCTTTTTCTATACTCATAGTATTGATAAGAAAATAATAAATTGCTATTGAACAATGTATAATTGTTCTTTCGTGAAAGAATATTGATGCAATAAGAAGTAATATTATTTGTCCTTTTAGAAATGTGTTGAATGTGAATAAAGATTTTTGCTTTAATATTAAAGCTATCAGTGGAGGGGCTCGTTTAGGTGAGATTATCACTCCTAGAGGAATTATTAGAACGCCAGCATTTATGCCCGTCGGTACTTCTGGAACTGTTAAAGCGATGTACTTTGATCAAGTACGTGATGTGGGAGCAGATGTTATTCTAGGAAATGCTTATCATTTAATGTTGCAGCCTGGAGCTGAGCGTATTGCGCGTCTGGGAGGAATACATAAATTTATTCGGTGGTCTAAGCCAATACTGACGGATTCAGGTGGTTTCCAGGTTATGTCTCTTTCAAAGTTATGTTCTGTAAATGAACAAGGTGTTAGTTTTAGGAGTCATATTGATGGGACCTTATATAAGGTTTCTCCAGAAGAATCGGTTCGAATTCAAAATCTTATTGGATCTGATATACAGATGCAACTTGATGAATGTTTATCGCTACCTGCTGAGGATAAAGAGTTAAAACGTGCAATGGAATTATCATTGAGATGGGCTGAAAGATCCAGTGTAGCATTTGGTAATCAACCAGGGAAAGCTTTGTTTGGTATTGTGCAAGGTGGTGATAATATTGATCTCCGTATTTTTTCTGCTGAGCGTTTGAAAGAATTAGATCTTAAAGGTTATGCTATTGGTGGTTTAGCAGTTGGTGAGCCACAAGAAGTAATGTTGCGTATTTTATCAAATATTGTTCCTATATTACCCATTGAAAAACCACATTATTTGATGGGAGTTGGTACGCCAGATGATATCTTAAAATCAGTAAGTTATGGGATAGATATGTTTGATTGTGTCATGCCTACTCGTGCTGGACGACATGGTTTGGCTTTTACTCGTTTTGGCAAAATAAATTTGCGTAATGCAAGACATACCGATGATATGCGTCCTCTGGATGAAGAGTCACACTGTCCTGCATTACGTGATTATTCTCGCGCTTATTTACATCATCTTTTACGTGTTAATGAATCTTTGGCAGGGATGATTCTTTCTTGGGCAAATCTTTCTTACTATCAAGATCTTATGAAAGGGATAAGAAATTCTATTGCAGAAAATTGTTTTGTAGATTTTACAATGCAAACACAAGAAAATTGGGAAAAAGGTGACATTCCGTCTATATCGTGATAAGCAACACAGACATGATATACCCTTAGTTCAAATGATGTACTATTTAACATTTTCTAAAAATACAAACGTTTGACACGGAAACCCCTCTGTCAAAATATCAACTTCACCCAAATCACAAGGTTTCACATTTCTAATATCATCTTGAATTAAACGATGATTGAAATTTTCTTGATATGTAATGCATGCTTTTTTATTAATTTCATTAGCCCAAGATATTTTAAACCCTGCTTGTTTGAAAACTAATCCAATCCCTCCCATACCCGCAAATAATTCTCCAACGGTTAATTGGGAGTCTTTATTGCAATGTGATACGGGATAGCCTTTCATGAATCCTTAATACTTTGTTTCATATTTTAGTATATCATCAACTGTTATGATTTTAACAAGGTCTTGTCTATCAGTAGCACCTATTTTGTACCACGCTCTTTCTTTTTCAGTTACTATTTTATATAGTTCATCCTCTGAATATTCTTTATATCGATTCCATATATCATCCATTATATCTATAATATTTTTATCGCAAATTTTATGGTACATATCAAAAGCTAAATCCACGGGTAATCTAATTTTACCATCAAGATACTCTACTTCTGGATAAATATTATCAAAAAACTTTAACCTGTGGTAAATGCCGGCAAATACCGAGCCATCCCTCCAAGCTTGTGGCTCTTCATCCAGCATCGCTTTTGTATTTAAAAACAATATTACAGTGAGTGAAATAGAGTAGCTTCTGTAATTTTAAATTTGTTAAGGGTAATTCGTCTTCTACCCCTTTATCTATGAAGAAATTCACGACTGCTAAACAAGAATAAGGAGGTTTATCATATACAATTATTCCAGCTGTTCTTTTTTCTTCTATTGCTTTTTAGTTTCTTGGGCTTCTTCCCTGATCTCTTTGAGATGTTTTTCGATATCTTTTTCGCGATTTTCGAGAATACGAATTAGGATTTTTAGGAACTTAGTAATATAATCTATAATCGTCCATATTGTCATATTATCGATCCTTATTCTTTTTATTTATTAAAATAAGATAATCTATATAAGACCTCATATTTGCTCTTCTACCCATATTACAAGCCAACTTATAAGTATTTCTACTATAATCAATTATTTTCGAATTTTTTCTTCTGAACGTAACATAAGCCATATAAGATCTAACATCTGACGATCTTCCGCTCATAATGTAATAACTAATAAATCTATTGCAAAGCAAAAGGACATAGGTTTTCTATAAACTCTTAAACATTGTTAGTTTTCTTTTTTGATTTATGAATTTTCTGTATCGCTAAAAGAGATATACTTGCAAATCTCAATAACTATCTTGAATCTTTTACATTTTTCATAAACTTACGGTCTACTACTTTATGAAGAGAACATAAATTTTTCATTATTTGATCAGTTGCCAATAAAGTGAGCGACGCCCCTACAAGAAGACCCATATGAGGATTTCTTGGATCTGACTTTTTCCTTATTTCTTCGATAAAATTCTCATTATAAATATAAAAGATAAGACACCCAAAAAGGAAAATACGCTTAATGCTAATGTTGCCATCAAAAAGTTATCTTGCGTGTTAATTTTTTTATTTATTTCCTGTTTATTTTCATAAAGTATTTTATCTAGCTATGACCTAGTTTCATCTAGCTCAGACCTAAATTGATGTTTTTATTTCATGTAATACAAAGGGGGAATGCCCAAGATATCCTCAATAGACTCTTTTGAATCAACTGTATTCTCGAGTTCACGTTGTCTTCTTTCGAGTATATATTGGTTATTTCCGATTCCATCTTGTCTTTGTTCGAGTGTATTTTGTCTGTATTCGAGGTCATAAACACCCATAATTAGGTGTAGACCTATTTTATATACTAATAAAATAGACAACCAAATGTAACCATACGACTGATATTAAAATCGCTATCAACCATTTCCTTTGCATGCCAAAGAGTCTATGCAAGTTCGACATCATTTCAGATCTATTTTTACTAAATATTTTACGCATGTCCGATCTATGTTCATAAAATATTGTAATCATTTCTTTATGAAATATAGCGTTTTCTACACGGAAATTTGCAAAACATTCACGATAGCTTGATCAACTTTATGTTCGATTATATTTTGTCTTTGTTCGATGTCATAAATTATTTTATTCATCGTTCATTGATATACGCATTCCACTCATTATTAGTTTCCTTTAGTTATTTTTATGCCACGTTTATTCGTACAGCCCATATTTTTATTCCAGCCCATACTGTATGTTTCCTAGAAAAAAAAGCAGATTCAGATTTTAAAACCCAATTAGAAAACTGATATTCGCTTTCTATCTTGTAACTTTCAGCTAGCATCCTTTCTAACTCACGAGCTGTTAAAATATAGGGTAGCGATAACTCATTGTATGTTTTCATGCTAATCAAGCCAAAGATGGATGCTAAACTTGTAGCAATGATAGGTGAGAATGCGGCAATGCCAATATGACAATATTTCTCTGCAAGCCCTAAAAAAATCAACAAAATCATGAGAACCTTAGATATACAACGCCACTTTTTAAGATTATAGATGTGAAAGTCCGCTCCCATATTATTCAAAAAAATCTGATCTTTCACTCTATAATCTACGTATATATTTTTACGACGTTACCAAGGCAAAACTTGATAATTTTTCACATCACGCAAAATATAAGATATATTATGTTTTTCAACCTCTTTTTTGTCGCCTACTATATCGATTAAATGACCTTTTAGCTTATCCTCATCTATTCTATCCTCATCTATACGATAACCTTTAACTCCCATATAGAATTCCACATTTTAGATTTCAAAGATTCAGCTATAGTTCTACTCATATACCAACGCTTTTCAGCTTTGTAAGGAGACTTAAGGTTTTCTAATAGTGTCCAAACACCATAAATAGGGGTAGATAACACAAGAGTTCCCAAATAAACCCCCAATAAATCTCCCAAAAAACCCCACAATAAAGAAGAAATAACCAATACAATAATACATTCAATAAACAGCTCGTATTGTAATTTAATATAACGTAAAACCTCATTTCCGCTGTCAATTGCATTTTGATTGTATTCATCATAAATCTTAGGGAAGACTACTTGATTATTAGACATAAAAACCACCTAAAGTTTAAATCTTTTTTTCTTATTATATCAAGAATATCATTAATTAATTTGTCTTATAGCTTTTTCAGAATTATCAATAACATCTAAACGAAGCTTACATTCATTAAGATGATCGTGGGCGTAATAAAGAACCTTAATCTCACCCTTGAAATGAAACCATTTAAGGTAATGCGTAGCACTCTTTATTTTTTCGTCTATATTACCCGTAAAAGCATATAGTAAGTCCCGTAAAAAATAAAATAAGTCTTTTATTAAATGATAAAAAACCAAAAATTATAGACTGTACAAATGTAATAAATAACGTTGATGGGGATATTATTTAGCTTACGCAACCCGAGTACCTTCAGTCGCACAGGTTAAAATAGATGGAAAAGTTATAATTACTAAAATTAATGCTTCATCTATAATTCGTATTATAAAACCTACCGTTTGTGAATCTGGTGCTAGTGTGTTTGGTTAGGAAGAATATATTTCAAGGAAATAATGGTCTTTGTGATGCTTTAGCTGAATTTTAAGTAATGATATTCTCGCCGAAGTGGAAGTGGAAGCGGAAGTTGTTGGAGGTGCTTTTGGCGCAAACACTGTTGGGTCTGTTTCATTGCCAAAGACAAAGAACTTTGATCAGAGTATGATCATTCCTATTGATTATAAATCATCATCATCTTCCACAATTTATATTGCGGATAAGAAGATTATCTATGCATATTCCACTCTGCTTAAAGATGGTGTTAATATAGGTTCCTCTGAAGTGTTTTTATCTCTTACAAGTAGAGCTTATGTAAGTTTGTTTGAATGTATTGAGTTTATCTTATTAATAGCTATTGCGTTATTTATTTTTTGCATATTCGTGCAATATTGTCGGTCCAAAAACGCTTTCAAATGACTGGCGAATTAGTGTATCTATGTATTCCATTGAGTAATGATAACCAAGTTTCTTGAGACTTGTTACGCCATGTTGATTAATGCTGCAAGGAATAATTCCAGTATAGTGGTTTAGATTTGGAGAAACATTTAACGAAAATCCGTGAAATGATATCCATTTACGTATTCGTATTCCAATGGCGGCAATTTTTTCTTCAATTGATATCTGTTGATTATTTAGTATTATATTTGGTTGAATTATCCAAATTCCAACACGATCTTCACGTCTTTCACCAACTATACCTAATTTGTCGAGAGTACGTATGATAACTTCTTCAATAGCAGCAATAAAACAACGTAAATCTTTGCGACGTTTTTCAAGGTTAAGCATGATATAAACAACACGCTGTCCTGGTCCGTGATAGGTATATCCACCACCACGTCCTGTAGAATAAACAGGGAAACGTTTGGGGGTTAATAAGTCATGGGAATTAGCGCTAGTTCCACCGGTATAGAGAGGAGGATGCTCTAGAAGCCAAACCAGATCTTCTGCATTTCCTGAAGAGATGCGTTGCACCTCACTCTCCATAATTATCTGAGATTCTTCATAAGAAACAGGATAATGCGTCACCCACCAACGAATGGGAGGCATGTTTTTCATATGAAATACTGAGATATCGAGAGTATTTCTTGACAACAATTTCATAAAAAGGCCATTTTTGGTGCGGTCGAGAAGACTCGAACTTCCACAGGTTTCCCTACAGCGACCTCAACGCTGCGCGTATACCAATTCCGCCACGACCGCTTTTTTACTTATCAGATTTAACTAACAGAAGATGTATTTTCGCACAAGACAGTATAATAGATAATTTTTTATAATTCCTTATTGAAAAATTTGCCATTATTAACATGTGTTCAAATTATTTATAAAAAAATATTAAGAATAGAAATTCCTATTTCTCAATAATCCACATAACCACTTACATCATATTACTATTAGATAACAAGGTTTATTTTATGTGTTTTTTTATTTTTACCATATTTTTCTATTCATACCCCCAATAAAAAATAAAACAATTGAACAATGTGGAGTAAGTCGTTATAAAGTACGTACGAACTGTTAAACAGCAGTTTAAAATTTTACATATGACTAATAAAAATATCAGTTCATTACTTAAAGATATTTGATACAACAACGGATTATAACAGATACAGTATATACTTTTCCCATAATATAAAAAAATAATTTCAAATAATGATCTATTTTTATTATATAGGGTTGCGTTTATGTAAAATTGTTATTTTTTGCGGATATATTTTTGGTTTTTATAAAGTTATATTATATGAAAAATTTTCTATCTACATAAATTTGCTATCAATACTGTGATTTTTATAATGTTATTAATAATATTTATTGCGAGAGATTTATGATATGATCAATGTTAAATATAGGATTATGCTCATCCTTATATTATTTATGGGTGCTATTTTACTTTCTTATTTTGTTTATCAAAAAGTTTTTTCTTCACAAGATCGTATTTTCCCGTTTTCTGAAAAAAGTGTATGGGAGTTTAAATATGATACTTCATATAAAGAATGTAACGAGAATAACCAGGATACGAAGATTTGTCTCATCGATCTTATTAAAAGAACGGGAGGAAGAAAAGAGGCAGTTCAAGCTGCTGAATATTTAACAATGGAAGAGGGAGTATATGCATACGTATCTTCGTATCGTAAAGAAGGTTTAATTGGTGTTTTAGAGGTTGAATATCCCAATAGAGCTAATGCAACGTCAGAAAGTTTTCTTATTCCTCCTATAGGCAATATCCGCGTTCGTGTTGATGATTCTATAAATGATTTTTTTGATAATTATTCTTCTGTTGTAAAGGATTCTTTATTGAAGAATCAAAAGATTTATCCCTTTGGTCCAGGATGGTTTATGCAAAGCAATCGCAAGGATAAATATATAGAACTAATTTTTTACTATCCTTTAAGAAAGTGTCATGCTTGTGAGGACATTGCTTTTTTTGATATTGCATATCGATTCACGCTTGAAGGTATGTATATTGGAAGAGAAGTATCTGGCATACGCGATAATAGTTCAAAAAATGATCATTTTTTATTTATAGTATAAAATATTAACGTATTGTATCGGACTATTTCTATAGTAGATGGTTTGTGTTAATGAAATATCATTTAATTTATAAGCGATGGAATAGACGTGGAAGTAAATATAATTTATAAGCGATGGAATATACCTGAGAGTAAATAAAATGGGTTTATTACTGGTGTTGTTTATAAGTTCTTTATATTTTCCTGTGATTTATTTTGTGGTGTAGAAATGACTATTTCCTCTAGTTATCAATTATTTGAAAAAATAAATGTGAAATAAAAGAAATATTCTGTTGTTCCGAATCTTATAAAGAACTTATTAAGATAGTAAAAAACATTAATTTCAGATGGTTATGAAAAAATATATTTGCTGTTTGTATTAAATTAAAAATAATAAATATTTTGTCTATCTGATTTTTGTTTTTGAAATTGCTATTTTTTCAATGCAAAATAATGATAGACAGAAAATATTTTAAGAAAAAATGTGATCAAGGCACTAATAGCAAATGATAAATATTGTCATAAAAAAGCTTTTCCATCTTTTATCGGAGATGTGATTTTCTAGCGGAAAAATTTTCATATTTCTTAAAATAGATATTTTTTATTCATGGGAAAGGTAATTTACTTAAAATTATATAATATATTTTCTAGCAAAAAATAGGGGATGAGAAATAAAAGATGTTTGAAACATTGTTTTTTTCATGATTTTTTCCTTCTGAACATTTCATTACCTTCAACTATAAATATGCAAATAAAGCACAATATTGCTATTAAGAAAAATCCTATAGTAATAGGATAAGTGGTTCCATTAAAGGATTGTCCTATTATTATTCCCACAATTGTGCTTATTAACGTATTGGTAAAACCAAATACAGATGATGCTGTTCCTGCTAAATGTGAGAATGGTCCCATAGAGATACTACTAAAATTACAATTGATTAATCCAAATTGAAATGATGCTAAAAAGAATAACATTATAAAAACAGGTAAATTTATATGATGTACAGTAGTGATTTGCGTTAAAAGCCATAATCCTGTAATTAGCATAAGCATTAGCAGAGAGTAATGTGATACAAGGCGTACGCTAAACTTTTCTATCAGACGAGAATTAACAAAAGAAGCAATAGACATAGCTATGCCACCAATTGCAAATGCTAGAGGAAATAAATTCCCCAAATTATATATTTCGACATAGATTTGTTGTGAAGAGTTTACAAATCCTAATATGGCTCCCATAGTTAAGCTATTGGCAATATTATATAAGGTAGAAACACGATTTTTAAAGATAAGAGAAAAGCTATGCAATATAAGATTTAAATTTAAAGGACGTACATCTTGTGGATTAAGAGTTTCTGGAAAACGTATGTAATACCAAAGCATGACGATAGTAGTGACTATTCCCATACAAATAAAAATTCCACTCCAATGACCTGAAACAAAAATTACAGCTTGTCCCATACTAGGCGCTAATATTGGCATAATCATAAAAATCATTATAGCTATAGATAATACTTTAGCCATATCAGCTCCATCATAAACATCACGAATAATTGAAATAGTAATAATTCGTGGCGCAGCCCCTCCGATTCCTTGAATAAATCGCATGACAAGCATTCCAGAGAATGAATCTATCACTATCATGAATAATGTAGATAAGATGTATATGACTAACCCGGACATCATAACAATTTTACGACCAAAACGATCTGATAAAGGTCCATAGAAAATTTGAGCTATCCCATAACCGATAAGATAAAAAGATATCAAATGTTGTCTGTGGTTTTCATTAACAAGTCCTAAAAAACTACTAATTTGAGGTAAGCATGGTAGTATTATATCTATGCCGAGAGAATTAATACCCATCAACATTGCTATAACGATGAGGAACTCTGTATAGCTAATATTGGCATTTTGTAATTTTGAGGGAAGTTGCTTTTTCACGGCAATATTCTTTCATAATTAAGATAAGTAAATAAAAATGAAATCATTTATTTTATTGTATTATCGCCTAGATTTTATCGATACTTAAAATTTGTTGCAGTTCTCCAGATTCAAACATTTCGCACACGATGTCACAGCCACCAATAAAATCACCTTTGACATAGAGTTGAGGAATAGTTGGCCAATGGGAATAATCTTTGATTCCTTGGCGTAAGGCTTCATCTGCAAGTACATCTATCCCTTTATAAGATACACCGATTTTATCAAGAATCTCTACTACTTTCCCAGAGAAGCCACAACGTGGAAATTCAGGTGTACCTTTCATAAATAGGACAACATCATTTTTTTTGATTTCATCATGAATCGTAATATTATTCATGCTTCGTATACTCCGTTTTTTAATTATATAATTCAACTAAACTTCTATTTTTCGACAAGGTTTATCTGTTAATTTGAGTTGTGAGAATTTGGAACTGAGGTTTTAATAGAGAGAGCATGGAGATCATTTCCCATTTTTTCTCCTAAAGCGGCATATACCATTTGATGTTGTCGTATACGACTCTTACCACGAAATTCTTCAGAAACGATTTCTGCAGCGTAATGATTTCCATCTCCTTTTAGATCATGGATGGTAACAATAGCCTGCGGTATTCCTTTCTTGATCATTTTTTCTATTTCTTGTGGATCCATAGACATATTTTACTCTCTTATATTTAATAATTTATACAGCTCGTTAATTTATAAATTGAGGAAACCACGATTCATACTTTTCTTGTAATATTGCAACAGGTATATCGAGTATTTTATTAATAGACAAAGCATCACCTGACACTTTTCCTAAATGACGCCAAGGAATGTTTTTACGATTCGCTTCCGATACTACTGAATCCTGAATTTCTGGAGGAATGCAAATTACATAACGTCCCTGATCCTCTGCAAAGAGAAAAGGGGTTGGATCTTCTTCTATAGGCAAAATAATATTCATGCCTTTCCCAGAAGATATTGCCATCTCTGCCAGAGAAATGATTAGTCCTCCCGTAGAAATATCATGGCATGCTGTAATTTTTTTCGTATTAATCATAGAAAGAATAAAATCTCCATGACGCTTTTCGAGATGACAATCAACTTTTGGAGGAGGACCTATATCACCTAACGCGCATTCAATGCTATATATTGAACAGTCAAGATGACTCCCATCATTCCCGATCATAAAGATAAGATCTTCATCATGAGCGCTATCAATTCTTGCCATCAGTGACCAATCAGAAAGAACTCCAACTCCAGCGATGGTTGGTGTAGGGAAGATTGATTGTCCGTTAGTTTCATTGTAGAAAGATACATTTCCTGAAACTATTGGCATATTTAATATTTGACAAGATTCACGCATTCCCTTTATAGAATGTACAAATTGTCCCATAATCTCTTCTTTTTCAGGATTACCGAAGTTAAGGTTATCTGTTATAGCTAGCGGTTTTGCCCCAGTTGCTATAATGTTGCGCCAACATTCAGCAACCGCTTGTTTCGTCCCTTCAAACGGATCTGCCTTCACATAGCGTGGTGTTACATCAGAAGAAAAAGCCAGAGCTTTAGTTTTATGTCCTTCTACTCGGATGACGCCCGCATCTCCGCCCGGAAGCTGTATAGAATTACTCTGGATAATTGTATCATACTGCTCATATACCCACCTTCTTGAAGATAGATTCGGAGAAGATAAAAGTTTTAGCAAACTACTAGTATAGTTTTCAGTAGAACGAAGGAGTTTAGGATCTGAAGGGGGAATGCTGATAGGCTCACACCATGCTCTATCATATTCTGGTGCTTCATCGCTCAATGCTTTTATGGGAATATTTGCAACTTCTTCGCCACGGTGGAATACACGAAATAGCATGTCATCGGTTGTTATACCAATAATTGAGAAATCAAGTCCCCACTTATTTAAAATATCTTGCGCTGTTTGTTTCTTTTTTGGATTGAGAATCATGAGCATACGTTCTTGACTCTCCGAAAGCATCATTTCATAAGCAGTCATACTTTCTTCGCGTGTTGGTACTTGATCAAGATCCAGTTTAATTCCAAGATTCCCTTGATTTCCCATTTCTACTGCAGAACATGTTAATCCTGCTGCTCCCATATCTTGGATGGCAATGACAGCATTTGCTTGCATTAATTCTAGACATGCTTCCAACAAACATTTTCCCGTAAACGGATCTCCCACTTGAACGGTAGGGCGTTTTTCCTCAATGTCTTCTCCAAATTCTTCTGAAGCCATTGATGCGCCACCGATGCCATCTCGACCAGTTTTCGCACCTAAATATACAATAGGGAGGCCTACGCCTTTTGCTTTTGAAGAGAAAATTGCATCTTTTTTGGCAAGTCCAGCAGCAAAAGTATTGACGAGAATGTTTTCATTATAACAAGGAAGAAACTCCACTTCTCCTCCGATTGTTGGCACACCAAAGGAGTTACTATATCCAGCAATACCTGCCACTACTCCAGACAGTAATCGTTTTGTTTTGGGGTGATTAACAGAACCAAATCGCAATGAATTCATAACAGCAACGGGTCGTGCACCCATTGTAAAAATATCACGCAGAATGCCACCTACACCTGTTGCTGCTCCTTGATATGGTTCAATATATGATGGATGGTTATGGCTTTCCATTTTGAAAACAACACAATCGCCATCTCCAATATCAACAACGCCAGCATTTTCTCCAGGTCCTTGGATAACGTGTTCGCCAGTAGTAGGGAGGGTCTTTAACCATTTTTTTGACGATTTATAAGAACAGTGTTCATTCCACATAGCTGATATAATGCCTATCTCTGTCAAAGTTGGTTGGCGTTTGAGAATACGCAATATTCGATCGCAGTCGTCTTTTTTGAGACCATGCGCATCGAAAATTTCAGGTGTAATAAGAGATTTAGGCATTAATAGCTACGCAATCTTGATTGACAATTTAAATGACAGACATAAATTCATACTTTGCAAATGTAAATACCAGTTTTACGTTTATGAACTACGAAATAAGACATCTCTGTTGTACTAAGATAAAATATTGTTTACAGATAGCAGATTTGGTAATAAAATATAAGACGCATGAACAATATTGCTGTTTGCAGAAAAATTAGTACTTTTACTTTATTTGTACCATGAGCATACTTCCCATATTTTACTAAAATATCATTAATATTTTGGTATATTTATTGTTTTAATCACTAAAATTTTTCAATATATTTAATATAATAATTAGAGATCGTACTAAAGAAAAATTATAGCATAAATTACCAATTTATAATATAAAGCATTGATTTAACCGTATTTTCATCTTCATTTTTACGAATTAATTAAAAATTTATTCGCACTAGGCGATAAGAGATGTAAAGAGAGTACGACCACCTTCTCCTCCATGAATTTCTTCTATCATGTTTTCTGGGTGGGGCATCATGCCTAATACATTTCCCTGTCGGTTTATAATACCTGCGATGTCGTTTAGAGATCCATTGGGATTGGTGCCAGATGCATAGCGAAATAAAACTTGATTATTGCTTTCTATTTCATCTAATTCTTTTGCATCGACAAAATAATTTCCATCGTGATGGGCAACGGGACATTTAATAATTTCATTCATCTTATACGACTTGGTAAATGCTGTTTTAGAATTAACAACTTCTATTAATACTTGTTTACAAACAAATCTTAATGAAGCATTACGCATAAGAATACCAGGAAGCAGGTTTAGTTCTACGAGAATTTGAAATCCGTTGCAAATTCCAAGAACTTTTACTCCTTGTTGTGCTTTTTTTTTGACGACTTGCATCACTGGAGTACGTGCAGCAATCGCTCCACAACGAAGATAATCACCGTAAGAAAAACCACCAGGAATAATAATAAGATCGACATTTGGAATATCGGTATCAGATTGCCATACTAAAAGTGGAGGTCGTTTGAAGATTTTTGTCACGGCCTTAATCATATCTCTATCGCGATTCAGACCTGGAATCTGTACTATAGCGGTTTTCATAGATATTTCCAAAAAGGTATGAAAAATAATTTATTCAGAATAATAGCATTAATGTTCTAAGGGTTACTTTGCATAAATAAAAAAATACCGCAGTGATATTTTTTAATCAAGGAAATTAAGTAGATTTTATTTTTAGGATTGTATAATTTCGATATCGTAGTCTTCGATAACGGGATTAGCAAGAAGATTCTTACAGATAGAATCAAGTTCTTTTTTTGCAACATCAGCGTGCTTTTCATCTAGTTCTATGTCAAAAATTTTCCCTTGGCGGATTTGAATAATATTATGGAATTCAATATTCGAAAGGGCGGTTTTTAATGCTTTTCCTTGGGGATCAAGAACATCTTTTTTTAGTTTAACCGTAATTTTTGCTTTGATCACAAATCTATTCTCCTTTATTATTTCTTATTTACAATGAGAGTTGTCTTGAGCGCGGGTTCATTTTTTTTAAATATGCCCAAACGGCGAGCTACTTCAGAATAACCTTCTAATAATTGATTATTACCTCTGCTAAAACGTTGTTTATCACATTCGTCTTGCTGGCTAATATCCCACAAGCGACAGCAATCAGGGAAAATCTCATCTGATAGAACGATACGTATGATATCACCATCGAGTAGACGTCCGCATTTAATTCTGAAGTCTACAAGTTGAATATTGATTCCTAGGAAAAGACCTGTAATAAAATCATTGATACGAAGGCTCAGAGCTGTTATTTCTTCTATTTCAGATTGAGTAGCCCAATTAAAAGCAGTTATATGTTCTTCAGAAACCAATGTTTTTTTAGAACAATCAGGTTTATAATAAAATTCAACAATAGATCGTGGAAGCGACAAACCTTCAGACATATTTAGTCTTTTAGCTAAAGATCCTGCAACAGTATTTCGAACAACGATTAAGAGAGGAATCATTTCTACATCACGAACTAGTTGTTCTCGCATGTTTATTCTACGAATGAAGTAATGCGGAATACCAATTTTATTGAATTGCGTGAACATGTGTTCAGATATTCGGTTATTTAACACACCTTTACCATTGAGTATTGCACAGCGTGATGTATCTTCCACATGATTATCATCATGATTATCATCTTTAAAAAATTGGATAAGAGTTCCAGGTTCAAGGCCTTCATAAACAATTTTGGTTTTTCCTTCATAAATAGGATTTCGCGATCTCATCCATCCTCTCTTTCAACCGTTATAAATAACCAATCTTTATGCCGAAAGTGATATAAATTTTTTTTTCTTAAATCAAACAAAACTAAAATTATCGTAAAACGATTTTCTACTATATCTGGAAAACACGTTCAAAAATGGTATCAACATGTTTAGTATGATATTTATGGTCAAATTTATCGCATATTTCTTTTTCAGATAAAACTTTTCGTATATCAATGTCTGCAAGCAACTCATCAAGAAAAATAGATCCATTTTGCCATACTTTCATGGCATTACGCTGAACAAGTTGATATGCTTCTTCTCTTGATACTCCTGCTTGCGTTAATGCTAGAAGTATACGTTGGGAGTAAATCAATCCTCTAAGATGTTCAAGATTTTTCTTCATATTATCTGGATAAACAACTAATTCTTCTATGATATTTTTTAAACGGTTAAGTGCAAAATCAAGATGTATTGCTGCATCAGGCCCTATAACTCTTTCAACAGAAGAATGTGAGATATCTCTTTCATGCCAAAGAGCTACGTTTTCCATGGCAGGAATCACGTGAGAGCGTATTAATCGAGATAATCCTGTTAAATTTTCAGTTAGGATAGGGTTGCGTTTATGAGGCATAGATGAAGAGCCTTTTTGTCCAGGATGGAAAAATTCTTCTACTTCAAGAATTTCAGTGCGTTGAAGATGCCTTATTTCTGTAGCTAGTCTTTCTATGGAAGAAGCAATAATTCCCAGTACTGAAAAATACATCGCATGTCGATCGCGAGCAATAATTTGGGAAGATATCGGATCCTCTTTCAAACCCATAGCTTTTGCAACATGTTGTTCAACATACGGGGGGATGTTTGAAAATGTGCCAACAGATCCAGAAATCGCACAGATAGCTATTTCTTCTCGAGCACGAAGGAGTCGATCACGAGAACGAGAGAATTCTGCATAAGCCATAGCTAATTTTAGACCAAAAGTTGTAGGTTCTGCATGTATCCCATGAGATCGTCCGATGGTTATGGTATCTTTATGTTCAAAAGCACGCTTTTTCAAGCTATCCAGCAATTGATTCATGTCTTCTAATAAAATATCAGTAGATCGCATAAGTTGGATACTAAAGCATGTATCAAGAACATCAGATGAAGTCATTCCTTGATGAATAAAACGTGCATCAGGGCCGATGATTTCTGCGAGATGTGTTAAAAAAGCGATGACATCATGTTTAATTATTGTTTCAAACTCAATAATGCGATCTACGTTAAAAACGACATTTTTACCTTTTTCCCAGATATTTTTTGCTGCTTCTTTGGGAATAATACCAAGTTCTGCTAAAGCATCACAAGCATGTGCTTCTATTTCGAACCATATTCTAAATTTTGTTTCAGGAGACCATAGAGCGGTCATTTCAGTTCTAGCATAACGAGAAATCATATTTTGACCATTTAAAGGAGAACCAAATCATTTACACGTTTCATGCAAGAAAAGCAAGAGCAGAAAACTTTCTTGTGAAAGCATATAAATATAATAATTTGGCTATTTACTGACTGACTGACGTATCAATTAAATTATACGCAAGAGGGCGATACATACAAAACATTATCAAATATAAATATTAAGTATGTTTTTAACGATTATAAATTAACAGGAAACAAATATTATTTAAATAGAAAAAGAATCTATCTATTAATCAATCGTTAATGCTGATTTTTTTAAATCATTTAAACGCTTTTCATAAGATATTTCTCCTTTTTTATTGAAAAAAGATGATCCGACTACTAAAAGATTCGCTCCTGCTTGTACCAAAGACTTAATGTTTTTGGATGTAATCCCCCCATCAACTTCAAGAGAAATAGGGCGATTACCAATTAATGATTTAGCCTGTCTGATTTTTGGAATGGTAGATTCAATGATTTTTTGTCCACCAAATCCAGGATTAACCGTCATGATGAGAATCATGTCGATTTCATCTATGACATCTTCAAGTATGGAAACAGGAGTTTCAGGATTTATTGCTACGCCAGTTTTTTTGCCCATTGCGTGGATAATACGTAATGAACGGCGTATATTAGGAGAAGATTCTGCATGAAAGGTTATGATATCACACCCAGAATATGCAAAAATCTTTATATGCGAATCAATGGACGAAACCATTAAATGGCAATCAAACACAGCATCGCTATAAGATCTCAATGATTTAATGACATCTGCCCCAAAAGAAATATTGGGAACAAAGTGGCCATCCATAACATCGAAGTGAATTTGCTTAGCACCTGCTTTAGTTACATCAGAAACTTCCTCTCCTAAACGAGAGAAATCTGCTGCTAAAATAGATGGAACTATTTTAATTGATGAAATCACTATGAAAAAATTTTTCCGATTACATTCCAAAAAATGAAGAATACCCCGACTGTAACATAAAAATATATAATATTAAAACTATTCTTCCTTGTTTTAGCGGAATAAACTTTTGCACATTGCGGATTGCATTGTTGTTCTATACGTTTTGGTCTAAACATCTTTTCCTTCAAATCATGTAAAAATTATTATTTTATAATCTGATTATAGCCTAGTAATACTATTTTTGTTATTGGTCTAGATAGAGAGACATAATACTAGCAAAACATTCTATACTATTTATTAGAAATTCACAGCATTTTTTCCTATTCCATTTAATTATATGTTCATTATGATCCAGTTGGTTTAACATAAGAGCGTATTTTTATTGCCCTATAAATTAAAATTCATTAATTTATTGTCTTTAGGGATAAGCATGGTAACTCCTTATTCTTTGAATGGGAATAGTTATTTCACTATTCAAATAGTCGATTCTTCAAAAAATACGAGATTGCTATAAAAAATATTATGAATCAATACCTTTATAATTATAAATATCTCGTTTTTAGGAAACGAGAACAATAAAAAGTCTATTATTCGCTATAAGGCAAAAATATTCTAATAGAAATAATCCCAATGATGTATTGTTCTTTTCAATAATCTTCTAGGAAAGAGTAATTATATGAATAACTGTGATATTTATAATGATATAGATGTCTTGGAATATGATATTGTTATTATAGGTGCTGGTCCAGCAGGATTATCAGCAGCGATTCGTTGTAAGCAAATCAATCCTCATTTATCTGTTGTGATTTTAGAAAAATCTGCAGACGTAGGAGATCATGTTCTTTCAGGTGCGATTATTGATCCCATTGGCATAGATACTTTATTACCAGGTTGGCGTGAAGAAAAAACACATCCATTTAATACTATTGTAAAAAAAGATCTTTATTGCTTTTTAAATTCGCGTAGATCAATACAGATACCACATTTTTGTTTTCCATCTTTTATGAATAATAAGGGAAATTATATTGTTTCTTTAGGACGAGTGTGTAGATGGTTGAAGAATAAAGCCGAGGAACTAGGTGTAGAAATCTATTGCGGTTTTACAGCTACTGATTTTTTTTATGGAGAAAAAGAAGAAGTTCGTGGTGTTTTTACAGGTGATAAGGGTAAAAATTATGATGGAACACCAGGAAAAAACTATGTTCCTCCTATGTTGTTGTTAAGTAAATATGTTTTAATAGGAGAAGGAGCGTGTGGATCTCTCACTCGAAAACTGTTAGAACGATATTCCTTGATGGATGGACGCCAACCACAAAAATTTGGTCTTGGCGTTAAGGAATTATGGAAAATTCAATCTCGACATTATACAAAAGGTCTTGTTCTTCATACTGTTGGTTGGCCACTTGACAATAGTAATTCTGGAGGAGGATTTATTTATCACTTTGATGATAACTTAGTGTCGGTGGGCTTTGTTTTACATCTTGATTATCGCAATCCTTGGATATCAATTTATGAAGAATTACAGCGCTTTAAAACACATCCAGCTATCAGAACAATATTTGAAGAAGGAGAACGTTTAGAATATGGGGCGCGTGTTATTAGTGAAGGAGGGTGGCAGTCAGTTCCAAAGCTTTCTTTTCCAGGAGGAAGTTTGATTGGTTGTGCAGCAGGATTTGTTAATCTTCTTCGCATTAAAGGATCGCATAATGCTATCCTTTCTGGAATTTTAGCGGCAGAAAAAGTCGTCCAGCGCTTATCCAGCGATTGCAAAAATGATGATCCTATAGAAATTGAAAATTCTTGGCGTCAAACGTACATTGGTAAAGATTTATGGATTACAAGAAATGTTAAGCCCTTTTTATCACGTTTTGGAACAGTAATCGGATTTTCGTTAGGATTGATAGATGTATGTATTCAAAAATTTTTAGGTTTTTCTTTTTTTGGTACCTTAAAACATTCTAGAATAGATTATGCTTCTTTGGAACCTGCTGCTAAATATAAGAAGATTGACTATCCTAAACCTGATGGAAAATTGACTTTTGATATTATGTCATCTCTTTTTTTAGCAAAAATAAAATATGTAAAGGGACAACCTACGCATCTTTTTATCAAAGATAAAAATTTACAAAAAAATTCAGAATTGAAAGTTTATTCTGGTCCTTCCATGAGATATTGTCCAGCTAGGGTATATGAATGGCACCAAAACAATGGTGAAAATAATTATATTATACATTCACATAATTGTATTCATTGTAAGGCATGTGTGATTAAAGATCCTAATCAGAATATTGAATGGAATCCTCCTCAAGGAGGTGATGGTCCATACTATTTGGATATGTAGATTATCGTATTTTTTCTTTTTAGGATTTACGGATGCAAGAATGTATTATCTTCAATAAAAGAAAATAATATTTCTTTCCCGGATATTTTTATGACCGATCAATTATTATAGTTCGCATATTATGTGTTTAAAAAAATCATTGACAAATAACTACTTTTTGAAATACATCGGAAGTTATGCAGTCTCTATATATACCTTTTATGCGTCTTCCACATGCGAATGGCATTCCTCTTCCGGAATATAAAACAATCGGATCTTCAGGTATGGATCTGTTTGCAGCTTTGCCAGAAAGTAAACCGGTTAATTTAAGTCCAGGAATGCGTTCTTTGATTCCTGGAGGATATGTTGTTGCAATACCTCATGGTTATGAAGGACAAATAAGATCTCGTTCTGGATTGGCATTAAATTATGGTATTTCATGCTTGAATTCTCCAGGAACAATTGATAGCGATTATCGCGGTGAAATTAAGATATTATTGATTAATCTTGGTCAAGAAAATTTTTTGATTACTAGAGGTATGCGTATTGCTCAATTAGTTATAGCAAGTTCTATTCGTGTCCATGCTGATCTTGTATCAGAAATTCCTATAGAAGAAAACGAAAGAAATAATAATGGCTTTGGTTCGACAGGACTTTATTAGAATATTTTTACTATTGAGTATGATCTTATCAATTGTCCTTTTATTGGCATTTAGATAGAAAAAATATCTGCTCCATGCTGATCTTGTATTAGAAATTCCTATAGAAGAAAACGAAAGAAATAATAATGGCTTTGGTTCGATAGGACTTTATTAGAATATTTTTACTATTGAATATGATCTCATCAATTGTCCTTTTATTGGCATTTAGATAGAAAAAATATCTGCGAATGGTGTAAATTAATAAAAGACAGGCTATTGCTTTGGTATCGAAAATTGGTTAGATCTACGATAAGCAATTGCTTCTGCAATATGCACTTTTTTAATTTCTTCTGATGAATCTAGATCTGCGATTGTTCGGGCTATTTTTAGTATTTTATGATATCCACGTGCTGAAAATAGCATTTTTTCAGCATATTGGTATCAATACAGAAGAACAAGTAGCATTATATTTTAATGAAGATCCGATTTTTTCTAGCCTATTTTTTTGTATTTCCCTTGCTAGAAGAACGCGAGAAGTTATTTCTTCGCTTGTTTCAGATTGCTGTGTTGCAAATAGATCGGATGCAGGTACAGCAGGTACAGCTATGCGTATATCTATTCGATCCATTAAAGGGCCAGAAATACGTGCCTGATATTCAATTGCACACCGTGGACCTCTTATACAAACATCTTCATCTTTATTAGACATGCCACACCGACAAGGATTCATCGCTGCTATTAATTGAATGCGAGAAGGATACGTTATTTTTCGATTAGCTCGAGCAATAACACATTCGCCGGTTTCCAGAGGTTGACGTAAAGCATTAAGTGTATGAGGTGAGAATTCAGGAAATTCATCTAAAAATAGCACGCCATTATGCGCTAAAGAAGCTTCTCCTGGTAATACTTGCGTGCCTCCACCTATCAATGATGGTATAGTAGCAGAATGATGTGGAGAGCGAAATGGTCTATCTTGTACAAAAGAATATTCATAAGATGTTTGGCCAAACATTGAGTAAATCATTGATACTTCTATCGATTCTTCTAAAGATAAAGGGGGAAGTATTGATGGTAAACAAGAAGCAAGCATAGACTTACCTGAGCCAGGTGGTCCTATCATTAATAAATTATGTCCTCCAGCTGCTGCTATTTCAAGAGCACGTTTGACGCCTTTTTGTCCTTTTATATCTGCAAAATTTGGAAGATTACCGCGTTTTTTATATATAGATTTGATAGGTCGAGGGATAATTTTTTTGTTATTCAAGTGATTTATTAGCTCTAAAATATTAGAGGGTGCTATAATTTGCAGGCTGTCTGATGCCCACGCAGCTTCAGATCCACAAGATTGAGGACATATTAAATCTTTTTTAATATTTTTTGCGCAAATAGCTGCAGATAGTGATCCATTAATTTTAGCTAATGATCCATCAAGATTTATTTCTCCTATTGCTAAATATTTTGATAATGATTCACTACTAATTGCTTGGATAGATGCCATTAACGCAAGAATAATAGGGAGGTCATAATGAGATCCTTCTTTAGGCAAATCAGCTGTTGATAAATTGATGGTAACCCGTTTACTAGGAAGAGCAAGCCCGCATGAATAAAGTGCAGATTGAATTCTTTCTCGGCTCTCTATAACAGCTTTATCTGCTAATCCAACTATCTGCACTCCAACTCTTCCTGGAGATACCATTACCTGAACTTCGACAGGGATTCCCTGTATACCTTGAAACGCAATCGTAGAAATTCTCGAAATCATATTTCAAACTTTAAAAACTAATCTTAAAATAAAAAAAAATATTTATACGACCATGTATATTATTAAAAATTAGTCTATAGCAAGTATCAATTTATGCCATATGAAAAAGATAAGTGAAAATTTTTAATTTTCAAAGATTAAGATATCTAAAAAAATACAGTGTTTAACAAGCGAAAAATTATTTTCTATTTCAATAGAAATTATTTTAATGAGTATACAAAATCACTATCAACGACAAAGTATCACATCATCAACGACAAATTATCACAGCTATGGCATTAATTGATTGCTTAGTATCTTTTTATAAAGTTCTCCCAGATGCGTGTACAAGCATTATATAGGCTTTTCCATAATTTGACATGATATGTTCTTGTACCATAGAAGGATCAACATTTGATTCAGCGTTTTCAGAAAGCATTTCTTCAAAGTCTGAGATATAGCGATCAACATCATTCCTAAACTTCGAATCAATTTTGTATTGTTCTTGAAGATTTATAAATACTTTTTGCCCCTTTATTGTATATAGGCGTTGGCTTAAGATGTCATCTTTTCCTTCTGTATAAGACTTCCACGAATAAACAAAAGCATCATAATCAATAAAGTTAGATATCTCTTCTACAAGAGAATCTATAGAGGATAGTGATTTTTTGTTTTGAAAACTCATCGATGAAGAATTATCATTTTTACTATTGATAGAAGAATTTAAAATACCGTTAAACCATTTTTTTATTAAATGACTATTGTTTATTTTGTTATCTGATTTTGTCGTATTGCTTTGATCATCATTATGCAATTTTTTGCTATAAGAAGTAGTAGTATTTGCTGCCGAATCGATGACTAATTTTTGAAAATCTTTTAATGCACTAACTTGTTCTTCAAGAGCACTGCGTATTACATCAGCGCTTTCTTTTGCTTCTTGCGCTAAAGACACATAATCACGTTTTAAAACATTCTTAGAATTGTTTAAATTTTCAGCTATTTTATTTGAAGTCAAAGCAATATCATCACTTGTTTTAGATAATTTTTTAGTAAACAAATCTATTTTATTATTGAGAGAATTCAAAAATTCTTGCGTGGATTGACCTGTTTTTTCCTGCATTTTCAAGAAAATCTCTTCAATATTAGGTATAGCAGAACGTATTTTTTCAATCATATTACTTGATAAACCATGCGACTTTTCTTCTATCTTCATAAAATCTCGGTCAAGAGTTTTAACCGTTTTATTCCCAATATCAGCCAAATCATTATTGATTAGTTGTATCGTATTACGACTACGTTTTTCTACGTCAGAGAGGGTTCCATCTATTTTGACAAAAGAGGCTTTAACATTATCCGCCACATTTTTAACAACTTTTCCTGAAATAAAATCAGCTTGTTGGACAACCTCTTTAATATCTCCTAAAAGAGAATTAACAAATTTTTGAGCTTCACGAGATTTGTTAATCAATTGATTGGTCAATTCTGCTAAGTTGTTTGCACCGTTGTCTAGATTAAATCCTGTTTCGGATTGCGCTTTTACTAGTGAATGATGAGTTTTGATGATAATTTGAGAATTTCTATCGAATTTATTTACGAGTTCAGACATTTGCAATAAAGCGTTTGTGGATATTTCATTGAGATCTTTGATTTTTTTCTCAAATAATTTCGATGATTCCAAAAGGACATTATTGATTTGTCCTGTCGTTTCCGTAATGCGATTAGTCGTTTGGTACAAGCGCTCATCTACTTTATGCAGAGAATTTGTTGCGTCATGGATTATTGTTGTTATATCTCGACTACTATGAGCAATACGACCAGTTATATTTTCAACGTCACTGATCAATAATTTTTCAAGATCTTTCAACGCATTGGCAGCATTATATATTTGCTTATCTATAATATTGACAATAGTATTTCCTTCTTTATGAAAGGCACCAGAAATAGAATTTGATATTTCATTGGAGCATTTCGAAAGGATATTATCAAGAATATTAGAACGTTCTTCAAAAGATAATAACATGGAATGATTGTTTTTATCAAAAAGGCTTTCCATATTTTTCATGTTTGATTCAAAATAATGGATATATTCTTTAAACTGTTTAAACACAGTAGATTCATGATTTTTTAATGAACGGTCTAGATTGGAAAGAACTTCTCTTACTTCATCTACTCTTTTCTCTATTAAAGAACGAGAATCATTGGTATGAGAAGAAATTGTATTATCAACTTCAAGGATGCTCTTAGATATACCGTCGCTGAAAACATCTAAACTAGAACGGAACTTCTCTTCTCTTTTTTCTAATAACTGGCTCGTTTCAACAAATTTTTCTGAAATATCATGGATTTCTCTACTTATACGAGAAGTATTATCTATTATTTCACCAGTTACAATATCACTATCTCGCAATAATTGTTGCGAAATTTCTTGTGTTCTCTGAGATATTCTTTGCTCTGAATTTTCCATTGCCTTAGATATTTCGTCGATAAAGAACATAATTTTCTCTCCGAAGAAATTTCTGCACTTCTGGATTTTTTTGTCTACAGAATCTAGAGACACTTCTAATTGTCCAGAAATATCGGTTGTAGATTGAGACATATTACCAACAACCGCAACTAATTCTTGAGTAAGAGCATGGATATTGTTTGATAAATCTTTGAAAGAAGAAGAAGAAGTATCGACAGCTTGAGACAAAGAATTCTCTTGTTCTTTTAATTTGTTTTCTAACTCATCAGTTTTCTGAGCAACCGCAATAGATAAGCAAGATGCTTTATCATCAAGAATTCGGACGAGCTCATCTGATTTTTCTTGTAACAACTTATCAAATTTCTGATGACAACGAAGTAAGGTGATGTTCACTGAATTATTACTACAGTTTAGCAAAGACTCAATACGTGAGGAATTTTCTTCTAAAAGATCTTGAATAAATTTTGATGCAGATCCAACAGTACTATCTATTTTACTTTCGTTACCCGTAAGGGTTTGTTTTAAGGTATTAATGTGATCAGAAAGTTTTTTATCTAAAGTTTGATTGTTCTCATCGTAAGATAATAAGATATTTCCCATACACTCTTTAAATGTTTTTGCAACTCGCACATCAGCATCGGAAATTTTTTCTAACATAACTTGAGAATGATTCTCTAAAGCAACTCCAATATCCCCTTGGATTTTAGTGAGAGAATTAGCTACATCTACTGCTTTAGCATAGGCTATATCCGTTAGTTTTTCGATATCTTGAGAAATTTTCTCAATTAAAAAATGAGATTTACTTACAAGATTATTCTCAAATTTTGATTGATTATCTGATAAGGCAGTGATGAAACTATTATTATGCCGATTAAAACTATTGCATAGTAATTCTTGCGCTTGTTCAAGAGAGGAAAGAATCTTACTAGAATTTCTTACAAGATCGCTTCCTAATTCTTTGCATGTTTTTTCTAATGTCATCGATATAGTTTTAACATCATCGATTGAATCATTCATTGTATTGTTAACTATTGATAATCCTGACTCAATATTTGCACTACCACTATTTAACAATTCTTCTATACATTGTGCATTATGAGAAAATACACCATCAATATGTTCGGTAGATCTTTGTAGAATATCGTTTACATGATCGCTTTTACTGCTAAATGTATCATTGAAAGATGCAAGATGTTTTTGGAAAATCGTTTCAAGTTTGTTGTTACTATTATTATAAGAGAATACAATTTTTTCAGAGCTTTCATCAAAGCGACTTACTAATTGCGTTTCAGCATTTTTTATTTGATTAACAACATCAGAAACATGGTTTTCAAGGCTATCATCAAGATGTTTTTGATTTTCTGATAACGCTGCGACTAAAACCATTATTCTATCATAGACACTGTCTGTTAGCTTTTTAATATTATTGGACATTGAATCGACAATAGATTGCGGACGACCTGCAAGAGTTTCTTCAAATTGCAACTGCGCGCGTGCGATAGAATTGGAAAAAAACTGTTCTTTATCAGCAATAACATTGCTTACCTTTTGATACGAAGAATCAAATGAAGAGCAGAGTTCTTCTGATTTTTTTGCAATATCGGAATCAAATTTTTGACGTCTTTCTTCGAGCATATCTTTGAGATTATCGATATTGATTTTTAGAGTATTGTTCAATTGTTCTGTATTTCTATCTGTGATCTGAGTGATATTATTTTGCTTTTTAGATAGAATATCTTCAAGAAGTAGGGCCTTCTTTTCTAAATTAGAATCAATAGTTTGTATGTTAGAAAGAAAAATATCTCTCATGCTAGAATGTGAATTTTGAAAACATCCATGAAGCTTATCTACATTATTTTCTAAGTTTGTTTTAATTTCATGGAAATTATTTTTGAAAAACAAACTAAATTCATTAATTTGTTTATCAAATGTTTCAATAGTTTCTTCAAGAAACGATTTCATTACATTAGCTATTGCATTCTTACGGTTTTCCACTTCATGCAACGCTGTATCTGTAGTAGAAATAAGTTTATTGCGAAAAACATCTTCTTTTTCTTGAAAGAACACGCGCATATCCCGCAACATACCATCTAAAACAGCATTCATAGAAATTTGTTTTTCTGAAAAGAAGTTTGAAATTTCACAGATATGTGATGTAAACGACTGCATTAACTGAATCGATTGTTCTTTGAGTGTAATGTTTACTTTATCTGTATTATTTTCTACCATTGACGCATAACCATTCAACTGTCTAGATAGGTTATTACTCGAATTATCAAGTGTATTAGAAAGATATTTTATACGACTATCAAATTCTTCGGTAACGATAATAGATGTTGAATGAAGAACTTCCAATAATTGGTCTATTTTCGAAGAAATTATTTCTGCTGATTCTTGAACCACTTGGTTTGTTTTTTCAGTCATTTTTACTATGCGCGTGTCTACAGTGGACTTAAATGAATCTGTAGCTCTTGATAGATGAAAAGAAATTTCTTCACATGTCAGTGATAGTTCATCTTTTAGAGATTCATGCACTTCAGAAATAGAACTACGAAGTTCCATTCCATGACTAACGATTGCTTCACGTTCTTCTTTGAGTTTTTGGGTTATGCTATTAATCCGACCTTCGTTTTTTACATAAATGTTTTCAAGAACCTCTACTTCAGAACGGACATTTTTTTCTAATTCAGATGCGCGTGAAATAGTACGTTCTATTCCCTCTGTCATCAATGAAATTTCTCTACTTACAGCATTACCGATCGACTTTATTCTTTCAGAAGAGTATTCTTCTGGATCTATTAAACGTAACGCAACCTCAGCTATTGATTGAGAAGCATCGTGCATATCTCGTGCACGAGATATCATTATAAAAAAAGAAAAAAAGAGCGAAATAGGTACAACACTTGCTATGATAAACAAGGTTATTGCTTCTGGTTGCATAGCAAATGCATAAAATGAATTTGCAGTTGAATTTGCGTAAAATTTAATTACAAAACCTACCTCGCATGCAAACCAGATTAAAGAGGATATAAATGCATTGCGGAGTGCTATGTTGAAGGAATTTTTGCCAATATTTTGCAATATGCGTGTAATAGTTCCGCTGTTTAAATCATTGGCAGGATGGAATCCTGGATAATAACTTTTATTCTTTGTCTGTTTGAAATTTTGTGCATTTCCATCTTCCACAGTATCAGAGGTGGGATCGCTGTTGTCGACAGTAAGACAATCCTTTTTTCTATTACTTTTATTTGTGCTTTTAGAATGGGAGTAATTTTTATCTTTGTTTGTATCTGGCGTTGGTAGCTCTTCAAGATCTTTAAGTGATTCTCTATAAGCTGACTTATTTTGTTTGTTATTGCTCATATACACACCTTTAGATTATTAAACTTCCAGACTTCTCAAATAAATTTGAATATTAATCTCTGAATATTATTGATAAAAATCAATTAAATGCGATAAAAAATCCCAATAAACCGACAAATCGAAAGACTCCTATGAAAAATAACTCTTTCGACAAACGATATCCTTTTCTAGGATGAAAGAGAAATATTTACCTTATAGATTAATCATCATCATCAAACCTCTACACGTACTTTCAATAAAAAAATATTCACTGAATAAGTGTATATATTTAAAATCATGATGTATACAATAATGATATCTTTATGCACAGATGCTATTCACTAACAGTGAAAAAATATCGATCAAAAATCAGATCGGTAAAATATGATGAATAAAAAAATTTGCACCTATAAATGCAACTAGTGGATTTTTACATCCATTTTATATTTCGCCTTCTTTTTTTTCCATACTCTTGAATACTATCTATTTGTCAGTGATAGATATTTTGCACTGCTAATGATTGCGAATATTATGTAGATTCCCTCTCATAAAACAGAGGATTGGAAGGAAATTTTCTGTCAAAATATAATAGATATTTATGCTATGATAATGTATTTAACTTATTGGGATATTTTTCTTTAAATTCCATCCAACCTTTCTCTCGTAGAAGGCATGCTGGACATGAGCCACAACCATAACCCCATTCATGGCGTTTATCCCGTATTCCAAGATAGCAAGTATGACTTTCTTCAAGAATTAGATCTACTAAATCTTGCCCTCCAATATCTTGTACAAGTTTCCAAGTTTCATATTTCTTGAGCCACATTAAAGGTGTATGAATAGTAACATTGCTTTCCATTCCTAAATTAATAGCTATTTCAATGGCTCGTATTGTATCATGACGACAATCTGGATATCCCGAATAATCGGTTTCACACATGCCAGCAATAATGTTTTTTATTCCACGACGATATGCTAGTGCGGCAGCAAATACCAAAAAAATTATGTTACGTCCAGGAACAAATGTATTTGGTAAATTCTTGCTTTGTAGATTCATTGCAATATTTTTTGTGAGTGATGAATGCGTAATATTTCCAAGTATTGCGAGTGGCAAAATATGATCTTCTCCTAAAGAATGTTTCCATTCTGGTATGAGTTTAACCATTTTTTCACGTAAAAAAAGGCGACATCCTAGTTCTATTTTATTACGCTGTTCATAGTCAAAGCCAACAGTTTCGACCTTATCAAATTTTTGCAATGCCCAAGCAAGACAAGTAGAGGAATCTTGTCCTCCTGAAAATAGCAAAAGAGCATTTGATTTATTTTCTACAATGCTTTGCATCATAATCCTTGATATTCGACCCAAGACATAGGTGTTTCATAAACGCGTACTGATGACAAAATGGGTAGAGATGAAAATAAATGTTTCCAAATCCAAATAGCGATATTTTCCGCTGTAGGATTTTCTAAGCCTTCAACTTCATTGAGGCAATGATGATCTAATTTTTCTAATAGAGGAGCAAAATATTTTTCTATTTGGAAAAAATCTTCAACAAAACCAGTTTTAGAATCTACATTTCCTTCCATTACCAGCTCTACTCGATAGGAATGTCCGTGCATACGATGACACTTGTGAGTTTTAGGCACAAAGGGAAGTCTATGAGCGGCTTCAAATGTAAAAGCTTGTATAATCTTCATTTTTTCCGAAATACCCTTATATGTTATAGGATTCTCCATAAATAAAATCCTAAAGTTCTAATGGTGTTGAATTTTACCTACTATTCTAGAAACTATTCATTGTAAATAGTATTGGAAAAATCATGCAGTTTAATATTAAGCAGGAAAACACAGAATAATATCTAATTGCACAGATCAATAAAACACTGATTGTGTTGGTTTGTTTTTAACGCCAGGATCATCTAATTGCCGGATATAAGGATTTACAATAATTTCATTATTTTCTTCACATGAAGAATCGTTCTCAGCAGTAAGAAGACAATTTTTTTTGCCATTTTCCAAAAAAAATTGTGATTTTACTATATGATGATCATCTTCTGTAGAAGAGAAGATATTCTTATAGGAGATATATTCTGGACTTTTAGTTGGAACTTTCCATTCAAAATAGCAGATCTCTTTGCTTATAGGTGATAGAGGAAGCCATATAGATGATAAAGATCCATCATCTGATATCCAAATCGGATCTGGTATTGAATGTATGGCTTTTTGTGTCCAAGATAGAATTTTATTGAGGTTGTTGGAGCTTTCTTTTTCTATTTGAGCAAGCAGAAGAAATATTTCTTTTCTAGGGTTAGTTTGCATAGCAAGAATTGCCTTTGTGCGTGCTTGGTCTATATTGCCTGCCTCTAAAGCAGTTTTAGAAACTATAATTAGGGACTCTACACTTTTCTTATTGATTTCCTCTAATTGAAGCGCTTTCCTCAACCGTTCTGTTGAATCCTTTGATAAAAGGCGAGTATAAATAGATGCAATTTCAGGATGAGGATTTGTTTTCCATATTTTTTCTAAAATAACCTCCGCTTTTCTTTTTTTATTTTGGGCAATTAAAGCCTTGGCAGCACATATTGATCCCATAATTGAATTATCGCGCAGTTTCAATGATTCTATCGCATCGTTATAAGAATCGAGAATATTACCTTTTTTTGCATTTTCTAAAGAGCGTGCTATTAGAAGCGTCTCTTTAATGCGATTATATTTTATAATGTTTATTTTTTTATGTTTCTTATCTAAGAAAGAAATGGCTTCAGACCATTCTTGTTCTAATGCGAAATGTTGTACGACTGCTTCAATAACCCAAGGTAGATCAGGGGAAAATTTCAAAGCTTTTTTTGCATAGCGCTGAGCTGATTTTAAATCGCCTATACGGCGGGATTCTAGATATAAAGTATAAATTGCAAATTCTCTTGTAGATGAAATATGCAACATCATTTCCAATTTTTCACGAGCAACGTTATATTGTTTGTCAGCTAAATTTATCTGTACTTCTAACATATTAACGAGAGATTTGTTATGAGAAATATGCCCTTGAGATATTTGAGAAAACATTTTTCGAGCTAATGGTATATTTTGCGCGGCAATCGATATGATGCTTGTACATAATGTTTGACATTCTTTATCATAGGTACGTTTACGAAACATCTGAACAAGTATAGAAGGAAATGATAAAAAAAATCGCGAAACACTAAATATCACCATCAACGCCAATAGAAAAAGATACGCGATTAACAATACTACAAAAGTGCTTGTTTGATAAATTTTATTTCCCCAAATAATGGAAATACCATCTGGATAATAGGAAACTATGGCAAAACTACAAGCCATTAGTAAGATCATACAAAAATAATATACAAAACGTAGCATAATAAATATTATATTCCTATGATAAATTATTTTGTGAAATTTTATTCATTTCTTCTTCCAATATTGCATCAGAACAAATATGTGCTTCAATCGCATTTCTCAAATATACACCAGGTTGCTTTGCTTTTTCTGGAATCTTGTCCCATTCGGAAGCTGCTTTTATGAGATCTCCTGTTTTAAGATTATTTTCAATACGAGCGATTATGGCTGTTATTGAATCCCCTTCAATATTTTCTCCCATAAGACGTACTTTTATTAATCTATTGAGTTGTAGCAGTA
Source organism: Candidatus Liberibacter africanus PTSAPSY (assembly GCF_001021085.1). Taxonomy (NCBI): domain Bacteria; kingdom Pseudomonadati; phylum Pseudomonadota; class Alphaproteobacteria; order Hyphomicrobiales; family Rhizobiaceae; genus Liberibacter; species Candidatus Liberibacter africanus. The sequence continues at coordinate 1,044,499 of NZ_CP004021.1, forward strand.
GATAATCTGTAAATCCTGAATCATGATCAAGAGATTCACCTGCAAAAATCATTTCCTCAGAAACTTTTGTAAATTGTGTCAAAATTTCTACTGTTGTAGGGATTTTTGTATTAGAAAATTGCATCAGAACGGAAGTGCACGGTTTTAAGACAGAAAATTCATCTTTTAAGAAGTTTCCTTTTTTATCTATTGAATTTTTTAAAATGAGAAGAGAAATAATACGTTGGGTGTCAGGATTTTTAAGAGGATTAGCAATTAAATATTCTGTCTTTGTCAGACGAGCAATGATATTTTGATAATTTTTGTTAAGATCCGATATCATCTTTTTTAGAGAAGATACTTCTTCTAACAAAGATTTAATATCATTATTGTTTACATTATTGTTTACATTTTCTTGTTCTTTAGAAGAAATCTTTTTATCTTGTATCTTCAAACCTGTAAAATACATATCTGTGTTTTTGTTTGTGTCTAATTCGTTGCTAGGCGAAGAATTTTTTTCAGAATCTATACTGGATGAATGATTAACAGGATCATTGGTATAAATATTTGTTTTTATGAATATCGATAAAAGTATCAAAATACATGCTAAAACCGCTACGAATAATGTGATGAGCAATTTTAAAAACAATCTACTTCCACCTTTTTTTATGCAGAAAAAGTTTCTCCAAGTTGTTTTTTCCACGTAAGAATTAGATGAATCTGTCGTTTCTTTTTCAGATGTTTCTGCAGACTTACGAACAGGTTCTTCCGAGGAAGAATCGGGAACATGGGTCATATTTTTTCTCCTCATCACATGGTCATGTTCATAATTTTCTATTCTAACAAACTGTCGTACACCATGTGGATCTTAATGTTATCAAAATTCTTTAATCTTTTAAATTATTAACCACCAGCAAAAATTGTTTTTATCAAGGATTTTATACCAACAATTAAATCATATTTCAAACAATCTATGAAGATTTTATACTTAACTTATTAATTTCACATAAAATATTATCTTTTATCTGCATATTCTCTTTCTTTAAGGAGAGGAGATCTAACAAAGAGTTTTCTTTCGGAAAACGTGCCACTGCAATTATATTCATGTAAGTTGAAGGTATAGCAGATGCGATATTTTTGCTCAAACATAGGAAATGTGCAGATATTTTTATGGGTAAAGGTAAATGAAAAAAGTATGACACGGCAGATCGAGAATAAAATAATATAAAATCTGCATTGTGAAGTATATTTTTCGTGGCTATTTCAGGGTAGTGTATACTCCAACTACAATAACAATCAATGATTTTTAAAGGAACATCATGTTGTCTGAGATAATTTTCAAAATGTATACTTCTAGGATTTCCTCCTAGATATATCAAAGGTTTTTGGGGGGTAAACAATTCTTTTTTCTCGACAATTATCTTTGCTAAACCAATGCTATTATCTTGAGTGTGAAATATTTCAGAAAATCCCTTTTGTCGTGCGAGATGAGAGCTTGCTTCTCCTATAACAAATAGAGGGCTATGGCGGGAAAAATCTACGGGTAGTGTGGAGAGAGATTCGCTGCTGGTAATCGCAATACCTCCATATGGTTCTTGTAGCGCAAGAAAGACAGATTGTCTGTCATAAGTAAAATAAGAGAGGGGCATCATAATAGGAGTACAGCCCATTTCTTTTATTTTTTCTTGTGTGTATAGCGCTTTTTTTGTTGGTCTTGTGATAACTATGCGCATTATTTGACCTATAATTATTTAACAATTACATTACATTTTTTATTTCTATTACGGTATTATTGTGCTTGATATTTTGCAATAATTTTTTGGAATTCGGTGTTTTCTTTTAATCAATAGTATTTGATTATAAGGTAAGGAAGCATTTAATAAATCAATTAATTTTTGATAGTGTAAAGGGCAATATCAATATCGTTTGGCAACGAATTTTTTCATAAAAATTATTGATTTTAAGTCTATATTATAGAAACACTTCGAAAGTTCAAAAGTTAAAAATAGTTTTGTTTGATATATATCGTATGTATTGGCCAGCATCTCGACCTATATGGATAGCATCGCAACGGTTTCCATTTCTTGAAACTTCATGAAAAATTTTTCCATCGGGAGATAATACTATACCACGGAAATAAAGGGTTTGTTCTTTGCAATGCGCAAATCCAGCGATGGCGCTTTTGCAGGATCCATCTAATTCAGCAAGGAATGCACGTTCACATCTTACGCTATCCCATGTTTCTTTGTGATTAAGGGATCTCGCTAATTCTTGCGCTTTGGTGTTATCAATGTGTGTTTCAATACAAATAGCACCTTGTCCAGGAGATGGAGGAAAATCCTCAAGATTGAGGATTTCAGTAATAACATTTTCTTTTTGTAGCCTTTTGATTCCAGCATATGCGAGTAAGATAGCGTCTGCTTTATTGTTTTTAAGCTTCGTTAGGCGTGTTTCTATTTTACCACGGAAATCTATGACGGATATATCAGGACGCTGTCGTAGTAAAAGTGCTTTACGACGTAAAGATGATGTGCCAACAATGCTATTAGGGGCAAGATCATCAAGTGAATTCGCAGTATTGCTAATGAATACATCACGGATGTTTTCACGGGGTAGATAAGCTGAAATTTGCAGACCTTTGAGTAATTTGGTAGGCATATCTTTAGCAGAATGTACTGCAAGATCAATTTCACCTGATATCAATTTTTTTTCGATTTCTTCCGTAAATAATCCTTTTCCTCCTATTTCTGTTAATGATCTATTTGTAATACGATCTCCTTTGGTTGATAAAGGGACAATTACAATGTTATGAGGAGATAGTTTATGCACATCTATAAGGTAAGAACGTGTTTCAAAAGCATGTGCTAAAGCTAATGGGCTACAACGTGTTCCTATTTTAAAAGCTTTGTTTTCCATATGTATTCGTCTATGCTATCAAAAACCAAATTATTTAATAAGCGTAAAAAATAAAGTATTGCAATGTCTGAAATACAAAAAACGGTTATCGGGATCGAAACAAGTTGTGATGAAACAGCTGTTGCTATAGTACGCAGTACAGATTCTCATAATGAGATTCTTGCAGAAGCTGTTTTATCTCAAATTGATCAACATAGTCATTACGGGGGAGTGATTCCTGAAATTGCTGCTCGTTCTCACGTAGATGTTTTAGATATTTTGATAAAACAAACCTTATTACGTGCTAATATGCAAATTTCTGACATGGATTCAATAGCAGTTACAGCGGGGCCAGGATTGATGGGAGGATTGATTGTTGGCTTAATGACGGCTAAAGCTATTTCTTATGCTAGTCATAAACCTTTTTACGCTATAAATCATTTAGAAGGCCATATTTTGACATCACGTTTGACAGATGGCGTTGCTTTTCCTTATTTGGTTTTATTGGTTTCTGGGGGGCATACACAAATTTTATTGGTAAGGAATATAGCGTGCTATGATCGCTTGGGAACAACTATAGATGATGCCATTGGAGAGTGTTTTGATAAAATTGCCAAGTCACTGGGATTGTCATATCCAGGCGGGGTGGAAATCGAAAAAGAGGCGTTAATGGGAGATGGTCAGCGTTTTAATTTTCCCTGTCCTTCGGTAGAAGGAACATTGTGCGATTTTTCTTTTTCTGGATTAAAAACATCTGTTCAGAGAACAATACGATCTTTTGAGGTTCTTAAAAAACAAGATGTATCTGATATTTGTGCATCATTTCAAGTAACGATTGTGCGTATTCTACAAGAAAGATTAAAGCAGGGATTTAATCTATTTAGTGAGGCTTTTCCACATAAAAAGGCAGTATTAGTGGTTTCTGGTGGGGTGGCTTCTAATAGTTTTATTCGCTCTTCTCTTGTTGATTTTTGTGCTTTACATGGTTTTCGTTTTATTGCTCCTCCAGCACGTTTATGTACGGATAATGCGGTAATGATTGCTTGGGCGGCTTTGGAAAGGATGGTGGCTGGATTTCCTTCAGATGATATATCTGTATTGCCTCGTCCTCGATGGCCTTTAGATGAAAAATCTCCTGCAAAAATAGGATCTGGTAAGCGCGGAGTCAAAGCATGAATAATTGTCATAAAATATTTGTGATTGGAGCTGGAGCTTTTGGAACAGCGCTTTCTAACATTATCGCATCACGCGGGCATGCAAATGTTACGTTGCTTGGACGTAACGTAAATATGATTAAACAACTTGAAGATACAAGAATCAATGCAAAATCTCTTCCTGATATAAAACTTTCTTCTCTTTTACATTTTTCATCGGATCATACGCTTTTGCAAGAGGCTGATATTGTCTTGTTTGCTACTTCTTCTAAGGGATATGGAGAGGCTCTTAATTTTTATAAAAAGTGGCTAAAAGATTGTGCACAAATTGTCATTTGTTCCAAAGGTTTTGAATATCATAGTGGAATGTTGCTCAGCACTTATTCAGAAAAAGTACTTCCATCTCATTCTATCTCAGTTCTTTCTGGTCCTGGTTTTGCATGCGATATTGCTCAAGAATTGCCTGTGGGAGTGATTTTGTCTTCTGAAAATATCGAGATATCACGTCGTCTTTCTAAGATTCTTTCGCATAATTCATTTCAAGTATATTGTTCAGATGATCGTATTGGTGTTCAAATTGGAGGTGCTTTAAAAAATGTTATTGCTATAGCGAGCGGTATTGCAAAAGGAAGAGGGTTTGGAGAATCGGCTCGCGCAATGATTATTGTGCAGGGTTTGTCAGAAATGATAAAATTGGCAGAAGCCATGGGAGGTCGTGCTGATACAATTCTAGGTTTGTCTGGTATAGGGGATTTAATATTAACAGCTACAAGTGAACAGTCTCGTAACTTTAGTTTTGGTGTATCGCTTGGAAAAGGAGAACAACAAAACTTTGACCAAATGCGGTTAGTAGAAGGGGGAATTGCAGCTTCACGCGTGATTCATATATCAAAAAAAATGGATTTGCATTTGCCAATTTTTCAGGCGATATCAGATATTATGATGAATCGATTGACTATAGATAAAGCATTGGGGATTTTTTTTGATCACTCTTGTAGAAATAAAAATTAATATAATTTACCTCATAGGTAGATTTTTATGAATGCGAGAGGGATAAATGGCATATTGGCTTGTAAAGTCTGAACCGTGTGTATGGTCTTGGAAAATGCAACAAGATAAAGGGCATATTGGGGAAGCTTGGACAGGAGTGCGTAATTATCAGGCTCGTAATAATATGAGGAAGATGTGTGTTGGTGATAAAGGATTTTTTTATCATTCTAATAAGGATCGTGAAATTGTAGGGATTATTGAAGTGATCACTTGCGCATATCCTGATCCAACAGCAGAGGGGTCGTCATGTTGGGAATGTGTAGATATACGTGCAGTTTGTAGTATGCCTTTTCCTGTTAATTTGGTATCTGTTAAAGCTAATTTGCGTCTTTCTCAAATGATTTTGGTTACATGTTCTCGTCTTTCGGTGCAACCTGTTACAATCGATGAGTATTTAGAAATATGTTGTATGGGAAAACTTTCTAATCCGCCACTTTAGTGAATACAAATATAGGTGTAATTTTTAAATTATAATTATTTTGTGCTTGTAATTTTTATAGGAATATTTTTTTGTATCAAATATTAATAATTTTATGAATATATTTGAAGCAATAATTTATGTTTGTATTGGAAAGGATTTATTTAAAATAGATGTTTAATATTAAGAATAATCGACCACTTTCTCCGCATTTACAAATTTATAAGTTGATTCCCACTATGTTTGTCTCTATTGCACATCGTATTGCGGGTTCGGTGGTTTATTTGGGAACTCCTGTAGTGGTTCTTTGGTTTTTTTGTGTTGCGAGTGGAAAGACTGCATTAAGTGATTTAAGGTATTATATAGACAGTTCTTTTTTCGAGGTATGTTTTTTTTTGTACACTTGGGCGATTATCCATCATATGTTAGGCGGTATTAGATATCTTATTTGGGATTCTGGTGCGTTATTAGATAAAAAAATCGCTACTCAAATGGCAAAAATTAACATTATTATTGCTGTCATAGTAGTATTGGCAATTTGGATAATAAAGGATATCGTCTAGAAAAATGAAGATGGGATTTTAATATGCGTAGTGGTTTAGGAAAAGTTCGGGGCATGGGATCTGCTAAGGATGGTACAGGGCATTTTTTAAAACAAAGGTTTACTGCCGTTGCTAATATTCCTTTTATTGTTTTTTTTATTGTTTTTTTTGTGAAGAATGGGAATTCTTCGTATGAGAATATTGTTTCTGTGATATCTAATGTTTTTATTGCATCTTTTATGGGATTAGGAATCATTTCGATCGCTGTACATATGCAACTTGGTATGCAAGTAATTATTGAAGATTATATTCATTCAAGGCCGCTTAAGGTTATGTTTCTTTTTATGAACAGTTTTTTTGTTTTTTTTCTTATTGCTTTTTCGTTGGTTTCCATTTTAAAGATTGCGGTCTTAGGTAATACCCTATGAGTAGTTCTTCTAGCCTTAAATCTGCATACACCTATGTGGATCATTCATATGATGTTGTCGTTGTCGGTGCTGGAGGGGCTGGATTACGTGCTACTTTAGGTATGGCTGAAAAGGGGTTTAAGACTGCGTGCATTACAAAAGTTTTTCCGACTCGTTCGCATACAGTTGCTGCGCAGGGAGGAATTGCAGCTTCACTTGCTAATATGACGCCAGATAGTTGGCAGTGGCATTTGTACGATACTATTAAAGGTTCTGATTGGCTTGGAGATGTAGATGCGGCTCAGTATCTTGCGATGGAAGCTCCGAATTCTGTTTATGAATTAGAGCATTATGGTGTTCCCTTTTCACGCAATGAATCTGGTAAAATTTATCAGCGTCCTTTTGGTGGACATATGCAAAACTATGGAGATGGTCCTCCAGTTCAAAGGACTTGTGCTGCCGCAGATAGAACAGGGCATGCTATTTTACATACTCTATATGGGCAAGCTCTGAAGAATAATGCAGAGTTTTTTATTGAATATTTCGCGCTTGATCTTATCAGCAATGCAGAAGGTCGATGTATTGGTGTTGTTGCTTGGCAGCTAGAGACAGGTGAGATTCATCGTTTTTCTGCTAAATTAGTTGTATTAGCGACTGGTGGATATGGTCGAGCTTACTTTTCTGCAACATCAGCCCATACTTGTACTGGTGATGGTGCTGGTATGATCGCTCGTGCAGGTCTTCCACTGCAGGATATGGAATTTGTACAGTTTCATCCGACAGGTATTTATGGTGCAGGTTGTCTTATTACAGAGGGAGCTCGTGGAGAGGGAGGCTATCTAGTCAACTCTAAAGGAGAACGTTTTATGGAGCGTTATGCTCCTTCGGCGAAAGATCTTGCTTCTCGTGACGTTGTTTCACGTTGTATGATGATGGAAATAAGAGAAGGGCGAGGTGTTGGTAAGAATAAGGATCATATATATCTATATTTAAATCATCTTGACCCTTCAATTCTTCAAGAGCGTTTGCCGGGTATATCCGAATCTGCGCGGATTTTTGCTGGCGTTGATGTAACACGCGATCCTATTCCTGTCATTCCTACTGTACATTATAATATGGGAGGTATTCCAACCAACTATTGGGGAGAAGTTTTAGATGCGGATAGTAGAAATCCAGAACGTTTTGCTCATGGTTTGATGGCGATTGGTGAAGCTGGATGTGCTTCAGTTCATGGTGCAAATCGTCTTGGATCAAATTCATTGATTGATTTAGTGGTTTTTGGTAGAGCTGCTGTTATCCGTGCTGCGGAGATAATTGATAAATCTTGCCCAATTCCTAGTTTGGATGTTTCTTCTTGTGATCGCATTATGGATCGATTTGATCGTTTGAGGCATGCTGATGGTCATATTCCTACTGCTATTTTGCGAGATAAGATGCAGCGAGCAATGCAATTAGATGCAGGTGTTTTTCGTACTCAAGAATCTCTATCCGATGGGTGTCGTAATCTTTCAGCTATTTGGAATGAAATGGCTGATCTAAAAGTTTATGATCGTTCGTTAATTTGGAATTCGGATCTTGTAGAAACTCTTGAATTGCAAAATTTGATGGTCAATGCGATTTCTACGGTTTACTCTGCAGAAGCCCGTAAAGAAAGCAGGGGATCTCATGCGAGAGAAGATTATAAAGATGGTGAATTTGGTGGACGTGATGATGTTAATTGGCGAAAACATTCTCTTTGTTGGGTTGATTGTTACACTGGGAAAATTAAGATTGATTATCGTCCAGTTCATACTGAATTACTTTGTGGTGGGATTGAATATTCTAAGATAGCTCCTAAAGCGCGTGTTTATTAGTATAGGTATTTTATTATGGTTCAAATTATGTTGCCAAAGAGATCTCGTGTGAAGAGAGGGAAAATTTGGAAAGCTCTTACTGGGGCAAAGAATTTGCGGGAATATCGTATTTATCGATGGAATCCTGATAATAAGGATAATCCGTCTATTGATACTTATCATGTCGATTTAGATGATTGTGGTCCTATGGTTCTTGATGGGCTTTTGTATATTAAAAATAAGGTTGATCCTACTTTAACTTTGCGTCGTTCGTGTCGCGAAGGTATTTGTGGTTCTTGTAGTATGAATATAGATGGTACTAATACATTAGCTTGTATAAAAGATATGAAAGATATTAAGGGGGCTGTAAAGGTATATCCCCTTCCTCATATGTCTGTAGTTAAAGATCTGGTTGTTGATATGTCGCATTTTTATGCTCAACATCGTTCAATTGAACCATGGCTTAAAACTGTTTCTTCAAAACCTGCTAAAGAGCTATTGCAGAGTCATGAAGATCGTCAGAAAATAGATGGTCTTTATGAGTGTGTTATGTGTGCTTGTTGCTCAACTTCTTGTCCAAGTTATTGGTGGAATTCTGATAGATATCTTGGTCCAGCTGTATTATTACAGGCGTATCGTTGGTTGGTTGATTCTCGAGATGAATTTCAAGGAGAGCGTCTTGATAACCTTGAAGATCCTTTTAGATTATATCGTTGTCATACAATTATAAATTGCGCTCAGAGTTGTCCTAAAGGGCTTAATCCAGCAAAAGCAATTGCGAAAATAAAAATGATGATGTTGGAGCGTAAATTATAATTTTATTTTGAATATTTTTTATGTTTAGAAATTTTTTTTGAATATGTTGGTTATTGGTGGTAACTATGAATGTGATAAGGAATGATAGATGCAATATTACCGTTTTGGTTTTATATTTTTTTTCATGCTCGTATTATCCTCTTATGGCTGTAAATATATAAATTTTAGTGAGTTTTTTTTAAAAAAAACTAATTATGATTCTACTGATGACTCTATTGAATCAGAGATTCTACCTGCGCCTGTTCCCGAAGAAGAATATTATGAGGACAATAATTCCGTTATAACTAAGGATAATACTTCTATTAGGATGGGAATAATAGGTGCTTGGAAGATATCACATAAGAATGGTTCTTGTAGTATGATTCTGACATTGACTCGATTTAAAAATAATTTTCGTGGAACTGCTGTAAATTGCAATGGTAGATTGGTCTCTTTGTCTGCGTGGAATATAATAGATGAGGATACATTTGAAATTAAAAATAAAAATGGCAAGAATATCGTTGTGTTTCATAAAATTGATCAGAATTCTTTTGAGGGATATTTTGTTGGGGAAAAATCTTCTAATGACTCTCCTCAGGATGAAGATGACAAACTTATCATTTCGCGGTAATTAGATTAGCGTTTCTTTTATCTTTTCTGAAATATTTATTTTGTGGGTGTACGTTGCTGTTTTTTGATTTCGTTGGCGGTGAACTTGTTTCATTAGTTCAAGATAAAAAAATAAAATATGATCCAAATCAAGAAAGAGTTGCGAAATCCTTTGATCGTATTCTAGCCAATTTATATAAGCATAAAAAACAGGAAAGCAGCATTTTTTCCAAGATTTTGAATTTTCTAACTATAAATAGAAAATATAGCCTTATTAAAGGCATTTATCTCTATGGAGGTGTTGGAAAAGGTAAAAGTATGCTTATGAACATTTTTTTTACGCTTGTTCCTACAAAAAAGAAGTGCAAACTTCATTTTTATGAATTTATGAAAAGTGTTCATAGCCGTATTATTACGTATCGCAATAAGATAGAAATTGGAGAAATTACCGAATCAGATCTTATATCATTGGTTGCAGAATCGATTATTTTAGAATCGAGAGTAATATGCCTTGATGAATTAATGGTAACTAATATTGCTGATGCAATGATTTTGTCTCGATTATTTTCTGCACTACTTTCACGCGGTTGTATTATAGTGATTACATCAAATTTTATTCCGGAAAGTCTTTATGAAGATGGAATAAATCGTGATCTTCTTATTCCGTTTATAACGCTTTTGCGGGAACAACTTGAAGTGATTTGTTTGGATTCAGAACAAGATTATCGTAGAAAAGAGAAGACAGTTCTTCCTATTTATATTACTCCACTTGATTCTGACAATAGAGTGCTCATGGACAAGTTGTGGGCTTATATAATAAAAGGAAATAAATCTCTTTCTTGTGATATTGTTACAGAGGTAGGGTATAAGATTCATGTCCCCTTTTTTTGTGATAGAACAGCGCGCTTTTCTTTTTTTGATCTTTGTGATAGGCTTCTGTCTGCTAATGATTTTGTAGAAATTGCTACCCGATTTGATATTGTTATTATAGATGATATTCCATTATTAAAAAGAGATCATAAGGATTGGATAAAACGCTTTATCATGTTAATAGATGTTTTCTATGAACATAAAACTGGTTTAATTATATCAGCTGAAGTGGGTATAGAGCTTTTGTTTTCCGATCAAGGAGTTTTAAAATTTGAATTTCAAAGGACTATCTCTCGGTTATTTGAGATGTTTAGTGTGCAATATATTGGTAGGCATCATATTATAGTGGATGTTTGTAATATTTTATTATCAACTAAAGGTGTAAATTATTTTCTAAAACAATAAGTAATTTTTATATATAAAGGCAAACGATATTTTTCTTGTAGAAAGCTTGTAGAAAGGATGCGTAATGAAGTCGAATAAGATTGCTCTTATAGGGTCTGGGATGATTGGCGGAACACTTGCGCATCTTGCTGCCCTTAAAAAGCTTGGAGATGTTGTTTTGCTTGATATAGTAGACGGTATGCCGCGTGGAAAAGCGCTTGATATTGCAGAATCTTCACCAGTTGAAGGTTTTGATGTGCAGTTAGGTGGAACTAGTGATTATTCCGATATTGCGGGAGCTGATGTTTGTATTGTCACAGCTGGGATTCCTCGCAAACCATCGATGAGTCGTGATGATTTGCTTGCTGATAATTTAAAGTCTATTGAAAAAGTAGGGGCAGGGATTCGTAAATATGCTCCTGATTCATTCGTGATTTGTATTACGAATCCTCTTGATGCTATGGTATGGGCTCTTCAGAAATTTTCTGGTTTACCATCGCATATGGTGGTTGGAATGGCGGGTATTTTGGATTCAGCGCGGTTTCGCTATTTTTTAGCACAAGAGTTTGGTGTTTCTGTTGAATCTGTGACTGCTCTTGTATTGGGTAGTCATGGGGATTCTATGGTTCCAATGGTTAGATATGCTACTGTTTCCGGTATTCCTATTCTTGATCTTGTGAAACTTGGTTGGACCACGCAAGAAAAAATTGATCAAATTGTCAAGAGAACTCGTGAAGGTGGTGCGGAGATTGTTGGATTGCTTGGATCTGGTTCTGCATATTATGCTCCTGCTTCTTCTGCTATAGCAATGGCGGAGTCATACTTAAGAAATAAGAAAAATCTATTTCCTTGTGCGGCATATCTTTCAGGACAATATGGTGTTGATGGATTTTACGTTGGAGTTCCAGTTATTATTGGGCATAAAGGAGTTGAAAAGATTGTTGAATTAAACTTTGTTGCTGATGAAAAGGATACTTTTCAAAAATCAGTCAATGCTACTGTTAATTTATGCAATTCTTGTACTAAATTGGTTTCATCTTTGGCATAAAAGGATAGTGATGTATTATGGATATTCATGAATATCAAGCTAAGGCGTTATTAAAAAAATATGGAGTTCCAGTTGCTGACGGCGTGGTAATTTCATCTGTTCATGAGGCAGAATCAGCAATTAAAAGTCTTCCTGGCAAATTATATGTTGTTAAAAGTCAGATTCATGCTGGAGGGCGAGGTAAAGGGTTTTTTAAAGAGTTACCTGCTGGTTCAAAGGGCGGTGTACGTGTTGAGAGTTCTTTCGAATCTGTTATGTCTGATATTCGTGAGATGCTTGGTGCCACACTTGTAACAAAACAAACTGGACCAATGGGCAGCAAAGTTAATCATTTGTACATTGAAGATGGTGCTGATATTGAAAAAGAATTATATCTTTCTCTTTTGGTAGATAGAATGTCCGGTAAGATTGCTTTTATTGCTTCTACTCAAGGAGGAATGGACATTGAGGAAGTTGCTAAAGACAGTCCTGATAACATTTGCAAACTGCTTATTGATTCTGTGATAGGGGTTACTTCTGAAGATGTTGCAAAATTGTGTGATGTTCTTAAATTAAAAGGACAAGCTCGTATCGATGGTGAGCTTCTTTTCCCTAGTCTTTATAAGGCTTTTTGTGAAAAAGATATGAGTTTGCTAGAAATTAACCCATTGATTATTATGGAAAATGGTCGTTTAAGAGTATTAGATTCTAAAATATCTTTTGATGATAATGCGTTATATCGGCAGTCAGATATTCAAGAATTACGTGATGTTTTAGAGGAAGACATCAGAGAAATAGAAGCTAAAAAGCATGATCTTTCTTATATAGCGCTTGATGGTAATATTGGTTGTATGGTTAATGGTGCTGGTTTAGCCATGGCGACCATGGATATTATTAAACTGTACGGAGGATCTCCTGCTAATTTTCTCGACGTTGGAGGGGGTGCTGATCAAGACAAAGTAGCAGCAGCTTTTAAGATTATCACATCAGATCATTCTGTTAAGGGCATACTGATCAATATATTTGGGGGTATTATGAGATGTGATGTGTTGGTCAAGGGAATTTTATCTGCCGTTCAAGAAGTAAAGATCAATATTCCCCTTGTTATGCGTCTAGAAGGAGCTAATGTGGATATTGGAAATAAATTGATTATGGAAAGTGGTTTGAACGTTATTACTGCAATTGATTTAGATGATGCAGCTCAGAAAATAGTACATGCAGTGAAAGGAGTTTGAATATTGTGTCTATCCTAGTTGATAAGAATACCAAAGTTCTTGTTCAAGGATTAACAGGTAAGGCTGGAACTTTTCATACAGAACAAGCTATTCTTTATTGTAACACACAGATTGTTGGGGGAATACATCCTAAGAAAGGCGGTACTTATTGGTCTGGAGCAAATGTTGAAGTCCCTGTTTTTTCTACTGTTGCAAAAGCAAAAGAGATTACAGGTGCTAATGCTTCTGTGATATATGTCCCTCCTAGCGGAGCTTGTGATGCTATTATTGAATCTATTGAAGCGGAAATTCCTTTGATTGTTTGTATTACTGAAGGTATACCAGTTTTAGATATGGTTCGAGTAAAAGCTCATCTTGAAAAATCTTCTTCTCGACTTATTGGGCCTAATTGTCCTGGAATTTTGACACCTGATTCCTGCAAAATAGGAATTATGCCAGGTTCTATTTTCCGCAAAGGATCTGTGGGCATTTTATCTCGTTCTGGAACTCTTACATATGAAGCTGTATACCAAACCTCTAAAGAAGGATTGGGGCAAAGTACAGCTGTCGGTATTGGTGGTGATTCTGTGAAAGGAACAGAGTTTATAGATATTCTTGAGTTGTTTTTAAAGGATGATGCTACAGAATCAATTGTTATGGTTGGTGAAATTGGGGGAACAGCAGAAGAAGAGGCTGCTATTTTTTTAAAAGATGAGGCTAGATGTGGAAGAAAGAAACCGATGGTTGGTTTTGTTTCTGGTACCACAGCGCCTCCTGGTCGCACTATGGGGCATGCTGGTGCAGTTATTTCTGGTGGTAAAGGAAAAGCTGAAGATAAAATAGCAGCGATGCAGGAAGCTGGCATTCGTATTGCCACTTCTCCTGCGCGTATTGGAAAAACTCTCGTAGAATTATTAGATAGTTTATAATATTTTAAAATTATATATTTTTAGCGGAACGTGTTTTATATCGTTGATAGCTATGGATAATGGTGGGAAAAATGACGCCACAAAATTTAAATAAGAGATTTTCTATTTCTTCTTTTCTAGATAGAACTAATTATTGTTATATTGAAGATCTATATAAGGATTATCAAGAAGATCCTTCTAGTATTTGCAAGGATTGGCATCCCCTTTTTTTGTTTCTTGATGATCATTCTAAAAATTATGATAGCTTAGAAGATGGAATTGATTTTTTTATACGAGAAGAAAATGCTTCTGCTAGTACTATTTTTTCGAGAGAGAAAAACGGCGCAGATCATTCTTTTGATTTAACTGAAGTTCAATCTGTAAAAGATTTTTTTCAAGTAATGAGGATGGTAGATGCATATCGTTCATGTGGTCATTTTAAGGCAAATATCGATCCATTAGGATTTAATAATCATCATAAAGACTTACCAGAATTATCTCCCGCCTATTATGGATTTGTTGAATCTGATTATAATCGTAAAATTTGCATGAAAGGTTTACTGGGCCTTGATAATGCAACAATCCCTGAGATTGTAGATGTTCTTTCTCGTCTATACTGTTCAAGCATAGGTGTAGAGTTTATGCACATCGTCAATTCTGTAGAAAGGGATTGGGTGCAAGATGCTGTTGAAAATCAAGGTTTATCGTATTCTTTTTCTACGGAAGAGAGAAAAGATATCTTAGACAAATTAGTGAGAGCAGAGGGATTTGAAAAGTTTATTGATATAAAATACAAAGGAGCAAAGCGTTTTGGTGCCGATGGTTCTGAGGTTATTATTCCAGCTATAGAGGAAATTATTGGCCAGGGATCTCAACAAGGTGTCAATGAGGTCATTTTGGGAATGGCTCATCGAGGTCGTTTAAATGTCTTGTCTCAGATAATGAATAAGATGCCGCGCGCTATTTTTTGTGAATTTACAGGAAAAGATTATTCAGAAAAAGAGTATTCAGGAGATGTGAAATATCATTTGGGATTTTGTTGTAGTCGCAAAATTTATGGAAAAAATGTTAATTTGTTGCTATGTAGCAATCCTTCACATCTTGAATTTGTCGGTCCTGTAGCCGTAGGGAGCGTACGTGCTAGACAGGATTTAAAAGCTGGTATTTTGAGGGAAGAGAATGTCTCTTTGGAAAAACGCTCTCAAGTTTTGCCCATCATTATTCACGGAGATGCCGCTTTTGTTGGGCAGGGAGTGGTATCTGAAACTTTTGGTTTGTCTGGTTTGTCTGGATATACTGTTGCAGGGAATATTCATTTAATTATTAATAATCAAATTGGTTTTACGACAAGTCCTTTTTCAGCCCGTTCTTCTCATTATTCTTCAGACATAGCCAAATCTATTGGTGTTCCTATTTTTCACGTTAATGGGGATGATCCAGAATCTGTGATTCGTGTTATTAGAATGGCTGTTGCGTTTCGTATGAAATTTCATAAATCTGTAGTGATAGATTTGGTGTGTTATCGTCGTTTTGGGCACAATGAAGGAGATGAGCCTTCTTTTACACAACCAATAATGTATAAAACAATACGTTCACATGAATCTACCCTTCAGTTGTATGCTAATTCTCTTATTAAAAATAAAGTTATTTCTAGACAAGAATTACAATCTTTAGTTGATGATTGGCGTTCGTACTTGGAAAAAGAATTCAAGGAAATAGACAGTTATATTCCTGACAAAGCATCTCTTTCGGATAGAGATTTATTTTTTTCATCTCCACGTGATAATTCTAAAAAAGAGCGAAAGACCTCTATCTCGAGAGAAATACTGCAGGAAATAGGTTCTAAAATTTCTTGTCTTCCAAGTTCTTTTAAGGCGCATAAGATTATTGAACGCCTGATGGCAAATCGTAAAAAGATGATAGAACTGGGCGAAGGAATTGATTGGAGTATGGCAGAAGCTTTAGCTTTTGGTTCTCTTTGCTATGAAGGTTATAAAGTGCGTTTATCAGGACAAGATTGTGAACGTGGTACTTTTTCTCAACGTCACGCCGTTTTATATGATCAGGAAACGGAAAGGCGTTATTTCCCTTTAGGTAATATTTCAAAAGATCAAGGGCATTGTGAAATCATTAATTCTTTTCTTTCTGAACAAGCTGTCTTGGGATTTGAATATGGTTATTCTTTAAATAATCCTGGTGCATTGACTATTTGGGAGGCGCAATTTGGAGATTTTGCTAATGGTGCTCAAGTTATATTAGATCAGTTTGTTGTTGCTGGAGAGCAAAAGTGGTTATGTTCTTCTAATTTAGTGTGTTTGTTGCCGCATGGATATGAAGGGCAAGGCTCAGAACATTCTTCTGCTCGACTTGAAAGATTTTTGCAAATGTGTGCGGAAAATAATATGTATGTTGCTAATTGTACATTGCCTTCTAATTACTTTCATATCCTGCGTCGTCAACTTTGCGATCATTCTTCTAGACCATTGATTATGATGACGCCGAAGTCTTTATTAAGGCATAAAAGGGTTGTTTCATCTCTTTCGGATATGGTTTGTGGAAGTACTTTTCAGTCGGTATTATCAGATGACGCTGATTATGGCAGGGTTTCTGTAAAAATAACGGAAGACTCTCGTATTCGTCGTGTTATCTTGTGTACAGGAAAGGTTTATTATGATCTTTTAGATCATCGTGATAAGTTAAAAGTCTCTGATATTTATCTAGTGCGTATTGAACAACTATATCCTTTTCCAGAAGATTGTCTGATAAAAGTTCTTTCGCGTTTTGTTCAAGCTGAGGTGGTTTGGTGTCAAGAAGAGCCTCAAAATATGGGGGCATGGACTTTTATTGAGCCTTATTTGGGAAAAATATTGCATGCTATTGGCTCAAGTTGCTCTCGTGTTCGTTATTTTGGGCGTCTTCCCGCAGCGTCTACGGCTGTAGGTCATATGTCTCGACATTTAGAACAATTATCTTCTTTTGTTGAGGATGTTTTAAAATAAAGATTCAATGATATTCTTAGTATTATTAATGAAATTGGTCTTTTAAAAATAGGAATTTATAAGTGATGGCTACAAAAATTATATTGCCTTCTTTGGGGGAATCCGTCAGTGAAGCAACGGTTGGGCAGTGGATTAAAGAAGTTGGTGATTTCGTTAAAATTGGTGAAACTTTGGTTAGTCTTGAAACTGATAAGGTGACGATTGAAGTGCCTTCTCCTGTCTCGGGTAAATTGAAAGAGGTTTCTTTTTCAGCAGGTGAAATAGTTACTCCTGGAGCATTTTTAGGATATATTGAAGAAGTTGAGGATCATGATTTTTCTCAGAAAAAAGATGCTCCTGTTACAGTATGTGATACATCTGAAAATTTTCAAATGCCACATTCTCCATCTGCTTCTAAATTAATAGCAGAGCATGATTTATCTCCTGCTGACATTAAGGGAACGGGCAAAAGAGGTCAGATATTAAAATCTGATGTTATGGAAGCAATCGCTCATTCTGGATCTTCTACTGATAAATCAAAAATTGATTCGGGGAAAAAAGGTATTTTTTCTAGGATTTTTAGCAGTTCCTCTAATAGTTCTGAAAAATCTAGTGTTACCGAAGGGTTGTCTGAAGAGCGTGTCAAAATGTCTCGTTTACGTTATACTATTTCTAAACGCTTGAAAGATGCGCAGAATACAGCTGCTATTTTGAGTACGTATAATGAAGTTGATATGTCTCGTATTATTTCTATTCGATCTCGCTATAAGGATCTCTTTGAGAAGAAGCATGGTGTTAAGTTAGGTTTTATGGGATTCTTTACCAAAGCAGTGAGTTGTGTTTTACAAGAAATTAGAGGTGTTAATGCAGAGATTGATGGCGATCATATTGTATATAAGAATTACTGCCATATTGGTGTAGCGGTGGGAACAGACAGAGGTCTTGTGGTGCCAGTTGTACGTCATGCAGATAAAATGACCATTGTGAAGATTGAGAGAGAGATTGTTCGTCTTGGTCAAGAAGCTCGAGCAGGGCGGATTTCTATGAGTGATCTGCAAGGTGGTACATTTACTATATCGAATGGTGGAGTTTATGGTTCGCTTCTATCTGCTCCAATATTAAATCCGCCGCAATCAGGTATTCTTGGTATGCATAAGATTCAAGAAAGACCAATAGCAGAGGATGGACAAGTCCTCATTCGTCCTATGATGTATCTTGCTTTATCATATGATCATCGTATAGTGGATGGCAAAGAAGCTGTAACATTCTTAGTTCGTTTGAAAGAGTTGCTTGAAAATCCTGAGCGTTTCATATTGGGTTTGTAAACGGGATTTATAGGATGGATTTCTTGATGGAATGAAGAAAATGATTCATTTAAAACGGGAAAAATAATGGTTTATGATGTTATTGTTATAGGAAGCGGGCCTGCTGGTTATGCTTGTGCTATAAAAGCTGCTCAATTAAAAAATAAAGTTGCTATAGTAGAAAAAGAAAAATCTTATGGCGGAACTTGTTTGAATATTGGGTGTATTCCTTCAAAATCTTTGCTCTATACGTCAGAGGTTTATCATCATATTTCTAAAGGGATAAACAATTTAGGGATAAATATTCCATCTTTTCAACTGGATTTAGAAAAGATGATGTCTTACAAGAAGTCTGTTGTCCAATCTAATGTTCAAGGAATAGATTTTCTTTTGAAGAAAAATAAAATTACTTCCTATCATGGGGTAGCAAAGATTGTTTCTACTAATCAAGTATTGGTTAAAAGTAGTTCTTCGGAAGAGATTGTTAAAGCAAAGAATATAGTTATTGCCACTGGATCAGAAGTATCTGGTTTGCCGGGTATGTCGATTAATTTTGATGAAAAAGTCATTGTATCTTCTACAGGTGCTCTTTCATTTTCTTCTGTTCCACAGAATTTATTAGTTATCGGTGCTGGGGTAATTGGTTTAGAATTAGGTTCTGTTTGGATGCGCCTTGGTTCTCGTGTAAAGATTATTGAGCATTCTAATACTATTTTAAATGGAATGGATAAAGAGATAGCAGGGCAATTCCTCAAAATAATATCCAAACAGGGAATGGATTTTCAACTTAATTCACAAGTTGTTTCTATCAAAAAAGAGTCAAATAAAGTTTGTGTATCTTGTAAAGATGTTGATGGTAAGTCTATAGATCTAGAATCTGATGCTGTTTTGGTTGCCACAGGACGTAGGCCATATACGAAAGATTTGGGGCTTAAAGAGATAGGTGTCAGCGTTGATCAGCGCGGACGCATAGAAATAGGAGATGAATTTCAAACATCTATCCCCAATATTTATGCTATCGGAGATGTTGTTCGTGGACCGATGTTAGCTCATAAAGCAGAGGATGAAGCTATTGCAGTTGCTGAGATTATTTCTGGTCAAAAAGGACATGTCAATTATGGAACCATTCCGAGCGTTATCTATACTAATCCTGAGATTGCTTCGATAGGCAAAACCGAAGAACAATTAAAATCTGAAAACAAGTATTATAAAGTAGGAAAGTTTCCTTTTAGTGCTAACGGTAGAGCGCGCTCTATGAATTCCACCGATGGTTTTGTAAAAATATTGGCAGATAAGAATAGTGATCGGATAGAAGGTGTACATATTATAGGTGTTGGTGCTGGAGAAATGATACACGAAGCAGCTGTTTTGATGGAATTTGGGGGAGCTTCAGAAGATCTATCTCGTATTTGTCATGCACATCCAACAATGTCGGAAGCTATAAGAGAAGCGGCATTATCTTGTTTTGATAAGCCAATTCATATGTAATTTATTTTTTCTTAATCAAGATAGAAAGAAAAGAGAAGTAAAATGGACACTCTTCAGATGAGGAGAATTGCTGCTCGTTTGGCTACAGAGTATGTTGCTGATGGGATGACTTTGGGGATGGGGACAGGTAGAACCTCCAAAGAGTTTATGATTTTGCTTTCTGAAAAGATTGCAAATGGTTTTCGTGTTCAGGTTGTTCCATCTTCGAAAGATACAGAAGAATTTTGTAAAAAGAATCGTATTCCTTTGCTCTCTCCAGAGGATGTTTCGTCCATTGATTTAAGTATAGATGGTTTTGATGAGATAGATTCTCGATTGCGTCTCATTAAAGGATATGGAGGAGCGCTTCTCCGCGAAAAGATTATTGCTCATTCCTCTTCTCGTTTTATTGTCATTGGAGATGAAAGTAAAAAAGTTGATTTTTTAGGAAGGGGAATGCTTCCAATAGAAGTTGATCAGTTTGGTGTAAGTAAGACTATTTCTGCGCTTAAGGAATTAGCTTCTTGTTTTGGTTTGAATGAAGAATTGCGTTTGCGTAAAAATGAATCCGGTTTATTTATCAGTGACGGAGGCAATTATATTATTGATGCTTTTTTTGGATTTATTCCGGATCCTCAAATGTTATCAGGGGAGTTGTGTAGCATACCAGGTGTTATAGAGCATGGTTTATTTGTTGATATGGTAGATTGTGCAATTATTGGTATGTCTAATGGAGAATGTTTAGTTTTACAAAAATAATTACTATTTTTGTATAGATATGATTTTTTGTTCCATAAATAATCTCTGTAGATATTTTTAGCTATTTATCTATGAAGCCTAAATTAGTTGGGGAGTTCAGATATGAGTTATGAATATGATCTTATTGTAATAGGAGCTGGGTCTTCAGGTGTTCGTTCTGCTCGTTTAGCAGCTCAGATTGGAAAAAAAGTAGCTATTTGTGAAGAATATCGTGTTGGTGGTACTTGTGTTATTAGGGGATGTGTTCCTAAAAAACTGATGTTTTATGCATCGCAATATTCTGAACACTTTGAGGATTCTAAAGGTTTTGGGTGGAATATTGATCGTCAAAGTTTTGATTGGCCATCGCTTATTGTTTCACAAAATAAAGAATTATCTCGTCTCGAATCCTTTTATCATGGTCGTTTAAAAGATTCAGGGGTAGAAATATTTAAGAGTAAGGGAGTTATTTCTTCTCCTCATGAAGTATATCTTGAAGATATAGATCGTACTATTACGGCACAGTACATTGTCATTGCTACAGGTAGATGTGCTGATCGTATGGATTTTGAAGGTTGTGATTTATGCATAACATCAGAGGAAGTTTTTTCTTTGAAAAGTTTGCCTCGGTCTATTGTAATTATAGGTGGAGGGTATATTGCGGTTGAATTTGCTAATATTTTTAATTCTTTGGGATCAAACGTTACTATAGTAACTCGTGGTAATAGTATACTTTCTAGTTTTGATTTTGATATCCATCAAGGATTGACGGATATCATGGTTTCGAAAGGAATCCGTATTCTTCCTAATGATACAATTTCCAGCGTTTCAAGAGAATCAGAGCAATTTAAAAGTATTTTGAAGTCTGGCGATATTATAAAGAGCGATCAAGTAATGCTTGCAGTAGGTCGTACGCCTAGGACTGCGGATATAGGTCTCGAGAAAGTAGGAGTCAAAAAAGATACAAATGGCCTTATTATTATAGATCGCTATTCGCGTACAAATGTTCATTCTATTTTTGCTTTGGGTGATATTAGTGGTAAAATACAATTAACACCCTCTGCCATTCATGATGCAGTTTGTTTTGTTGAAACAGTATTTAAAAATAATCCCATGGTTCCAGACTATGATTTGATTCCTACTGCAGTTTTTTCGAATCCTGAGGTTGGTTCTGTTGGATTAACTGAACAAGAAGCTATGCATAAATTTCACAAATTAGAAATTTATAAGACAAAATTTTTTCCTCTGAAATGTTTTCTTTCAAAACGTTTTGAGCACACAATAATGAAGATTATTGTTAATGCAGATGATCGTATAGTTTTAGGAGTGCATATTCTTGGACATGGAGCAAGTGAGATAATCCAAGTATTGGGTATTTGTTTAAAATCTCGCTGTGTAAAAGAAGATTTTGATCGTTGCATGGCAGTGCATCCAACAGCAACCGAAGAGTTGGTTACAATGTATCTTCCAGAATATGTAATTGAAAATGGTATTAAAAAATTTATTTAGTGTAAATAAGTAAGATAAAATTTTTTTTTTATTACTTATTAAACAAAAACGTGTATAATACTTATGTTTTTATTTAATTTTGACATATCTATGAGTGCTCTATTTGTTAATGGGTTCATTCTTTCAATAGTAAAGGAGAGAATATGTGTTTGGTTAGCGGGGTAATATCATTTTTGAAGAGGATTATCGGTATGAATGGTGATGAAACTAATGAAACAAATGAAACTAATGGAACTAATGAAGTATTGATTCCTGGTCTTTTGGTTGACATGGTTGAAAGATATGAAGGAGTTAGAGTTACAGCTTATAAAGATCCAGGAAGAGGTGTTTGGACAATTGGTTATGGGCATACTGGTCCAGATGTTCATGAAGGTATGACTATTACACAAGAGCAAGCAGAAGAGTTGTTGAAAGGCGATTTGCGTAAGCATGTTGATTTACTTTTGTCAGCCTCTCCAATTATGGCTTCAGTTAGTGAGAATCGGCTTGCTGCAGTTGGTGATTTTGTTTTTAATCTTGGTATTGGAAATTATCGGAAAAGCACTTTCAAAAAGTGTATTGATGCTGAAGATTGGGAAAATGCTGCTACTGAGTGCAAGAAATGGATTCATGGAGGTGGAAAGGTTTTACCTGGTCTTGTGAAAAGGCGTAATGAAGAAGCTGCATTGTTGATAAGTGGTTAATTGTTGCTAGATATATTCTCTGTGACACCGTTTTCTATTTTATTGCTATCTATAATATCATATTTTGATTGAAAACCTTGTTTATTTTTTATTTAGCATACCGCTTCGAATGTAATCAATATTTTCGAAGCGGTATACTATGAAGCGGGCAATAAATTTAAAATTAAACGAAACTATTATTTTTTTTATCTTATTGATGAACTCAATAATTGAGTGTATGAATCTAGTATTATGGGAAATGATGCGCTTTTTAATAGAGTGCTACATACTTTTGAAAATAGATTTGAACGAGTGTAGGTGTTATAGTGGTAGCGGTACGAGAAACAATCGACAAGGTACGCAAAATAGACGTCGATCAATATAAATATGGTTTTGAGACAAATATTCAAGTTGAAAAAGCTCCTAAAGGCCTGAACGAAGATATCATTCGTTTTATATCAGAAAAGAAAAATGAGCCTCATTGGATGTTTGAGTGGAGATTATCCGCATATCGCCGTTGGTTGAAGATGAAAGAGCCTTCTTGGGCACGTGTTCATTATCCGTCTATTGATTTTAATGATTTGTATTACTATTCTTCCCCTAAAAGTGTTGTAGGTCCTCAATCTCTTGATGAAGTTGATCCAGAACTACTTAGAACATATGAAAAATTAGGCATTCCTTTACGTGAACAAGAGATTTTGGCCGGAGTTAAAAGTTCTAAAGTGGCTGTTGATGCTGTTTTTGATTCCGTTTCAGTTGTAACTACATTTAAAGAGGAATTAAAGAAATCTTCCGTTATTTTTATGCCTATTTCAGAGGCAATTTGCGAGTATCCTGATCTCGTGAGAAAGTATTTAGGTACGGTTGTTCCAGTGGGAGATAATTTTTATGCTGCTTTAAATTCGGCAGTCTTTACCGATGGTTCTTTCGTTTATATTCCGAAAGGAGTAAGGTGTCCGATGGAACTTTCTACGTATTTCCGTATTAATGAAAAAGGAACAGGTCAGTTTGAACGAACTTTGATTATTGTAGAGGAAGGTTCGTATGTTTCTTATCTAGAAGGATGTACTGCACCGCAACGTGATGAGAACCAGTTGCATGCAGCTGTTGTCGAGTTAATTGCTCTTGATGATGCTGAGATAAAATATTCTACTGTACAAAATTGGTATCCTGGAGATTCACAAGGCAAGGGTGGTATTTATAATTTTGTTACCAAACGCGGAGATTGTCGTGGTGTGAGGTCTAAGATATCTTGGACTCAATTGGAAACTGGTTCAGCTATTACATGGAAATATCCTTCTTGTCTTTTGCGTGGTGAACAATCTTGTGGAGAATTTTATTCAATTGCGATTTCCAACGGTTTTCAACAAATAGATAGTGGCACTAAGATGCTGCATCTTGCCAATAATACAACAAGCCGGATTGTCTCTAAGGGGATTTCGGCCGGTTTTTCCAACAATACATATCGTGGAAAAGTATCTGTGCATCGTGGTGCTGCACATTCTCGCAATTTTACACAGTGTGATAGTTTGTTGATAGGTAATAATTGTGGTGCTCATACAGTTCCTTATATTGAATCAAAGAATTCTTCTTGTAATTTAGAACATGAAGCAACAACTTCAAAAATATCAGATGATCATTTGTTTTATTGTCTTCAACGTGGAATTCCTGAAGAGGTAGCAATAGCATTAATTGTCAATGGATTTGTCAAAGAGGTGTTGCAAAAATTGCCAATGGAATTTGCTGTGGAAGCACAGAAATTAATTGATATTTCTTTAGAAGGATCTGTTGGATAGGGACTTTATCTTTATCTTTTAATAATTGAGTAAAATGGAAAAAACATGCTTGAAATAAAAAACCTTCATGCAAAAATTGTGGATACGGATACGGAAATTATTCGAGGGTTAGATTTAAAAATAGATGCTGGTGAGATAGTAGCTATTATGGGTCCTAATGGATCTGGCAAATCAACGTTATCATATATTTTATCAGGACATAAAGATTATGAGATAACATCTGGGGATATTATTTACAAAGGTAATAGTATCTTAGATTGGAGTATTGCGGAAAGGGCATCAAAGGGTATTTTCCTTGCTTTTCAATATCCTGTAGAAATACCTGGTGTTGTCATGATGCAATTTCTCAAAACAGCTTTGAATGAGCAACGTAAAGCCCGCAATGAGGAAGAGCTCTCCATTCCAGATTTCACCCGAAAAGTACGAGAAATATCTGCTGAATTGGGAATAAAGATGAATATGTTAAAACGTCCGTTAAATTTAGGTTTTTCTGGCGGTGAGAAAAAGATAGCTGAGATTTTGCAAATGCGTCTTCTAGAGCCGAGTTTATGTATTCTTGATGAAACTGATTCAGGTCTTGATATTGATGCTTTGAAAGTTGCTTCTCATGGAGTAAATGCTTTGCGTTTGCAGAATCGTTCTTTTTTGATTATTACACACTACCAGCGCCTTTTAAATTACATTAAACCAGATACTGTTCACGTTCTATATAATGGTAAAATTGTAAAAACAGGAGATTATAGCGTTGCCATTGATTTGGAAATGAATGGTTATGCTGACTTGATACAGGAACAAGTTTAGTGAATATATCAAAGGGTGAGATATGGGTGATTTAACAATAGGAGAGACTCTGTTGCTGCAAGCTTGTGATGAAGCTTGTCAGAATCCTTCTCAAAAGCAGTCGATTGCAGATTTTCGGAAGCGTTTGTTATCTGATTTTCGTGCTCAAGGATTATTGCCAACACGAAAAATTGAAAAATGGCATTATACAGATTTAAAAAATATGATGAAAGTATTTCCTATCAATACAAATGAATCATCAGCAGTAAAAGAATTTGATCCTCTAGTTGCGAATAGCATTCAATTATTAATTTCTAAGATACCATCCTCAAGTATTTTAAGAGAAAAGAATATTGACGTTTTTCCTTTATGTCATATGGAAAGTAAAGATGAGAGCTCTTATTGTTTAGAGCCATTAGATGAACACGATGCTATTGGGTATATAAATGGAATTTTAGGTAATGATGGGTATCAGGTTGTTATTCCTGACGAATGTCATTTAGAGGTTCCTATTGAGTTACAAGTTGTACAGTCTGGTGGGCAGAAGCACTTTCGTTATCCGATTAATTTTGGTGTCAACTCTCGGGCAACTATTATTGAACGTTATACATCTTCAGCGCAAAATCCATCTTTGGTATCGTCTGTTGCAAATATAAAAGTGGGTCAAGGTGCGGATATTACTTGGATTATTGTATTAGATCAAGGTATAGAAGATACTCATCTAGGACAATTGCGTGTCATTTTAGAGCAAAAATCTTCTTTCAAACTATTTGTCATTAATATTGGAAAAGGTCTTTCTAGAAGAGAGTTATCTGTTGATATCGAGGGTGAAGAATCTCAGTTTATATTGCGAGGTATCAATTTACTGAGTGGTAAGGCACATAGTGATTTATCCATGTTTCTACGTCATAAAGTGCCGAACACCTGTTCTTCTTCTGTAGTTCGTAATATTGTTTTAGATCAATCTACAGGTGTATTTCAAGGGGCGGTACATGTATCACCTGAAGCTCAGGGTAGCGATGCACGTATGACTTCTAATACTCTTTTATTTTCTAATGAAGGAAGTTTTTATGTAAAGCCAGAGTTAGAAATTTTTGCAGACGATGTGCAATGTGGTCATGGAGCAACTATTTCTGATATTAATCATAAACACTTATATTATTTGATGGCGCGTGGTATCCCGAAAGATCAAGCGTATAGTATGCTTGCATGTGCTTTTATCTCTGAAATTATATCTGATATAAATGATGAAATATTGTATTGCGCTATGGAAAAGATTTTATCTGCTTGGATGAAAAATAATTCGATTAATATGGTTTTGGTATGACTTTTGATGTTAATTCTATAAGAAAAGATTTTCCGATATTAGATCGTTACATTAGAAAAAATCCATTGATATATTTTGATAATGCTGCTTCTACGCAAAAGCCTAAAGATGTTATCAATTCTATCATGTATACCTATAGTCATGAGTATTCAAATGTACATCGTGGATTGCATTATATGGCAAATGCGGTAACAGATAAATATGAAAAAGCGCGAGATACAGTTCGTCGTTTTGTTAATGCTGCTTCTACAAAAGAGATTGTTTTTACCCGTTCTGCAACTGAATCAATAAATATTGTCGCTTATGGATGGGGTTCTAGACATATTTCTGTAGGAGATGAAATTGTTTTATCTGTAATGGAACATCATTCAAATATAATTCCTTGGCATTTTTTACGTCAAAGACGTGGTGCATCTCTTGTGTGGGTTCCTATTGATAAGCAAGGATTTTTGCAAATTGATGAATTCAAAAAACATTTAACAAAACGTACTAAACTGATTGCGATTACTCATATGTCAAATGTATTAGGAACAGTTGTTCCAATAAAAGATATTTGTCGTATTGCAAATGAACGTAATATTCCTGTTTTGATTGATGGGAGTCAGGGATCGGTACATAATTTCGTTGATGTTCAAGATATCAATTGTGATTGGTATATCATCACAGGACATAAACTGTATGGTCCTTCTGGTATAGGGGGATTGTATGGTAAAGAATCTCGTTTCAATGAAATGGATCCTTTTATGGGTGGTAGTGAGATGATTGCTGATGTTACACAGGATATGGTAACTTTTGCTGATTTGCCATATCGATTTGAGCCTGGGACTCCTCCGATTTCCCAAGCAATTGCATTTGGGGTTGCATTGGATTATATAGAAAAAATAAATAGAAAATCTATGTTTTTATATGAAAGAGAACTTGCGCAGTATGTTAGATCTCATCTAAAAAAGATGAGTAATGTACATTTGATTAATGAATCTTTAGAGGATTCTCCAATTATATCATTTCGATTAGAAAACATTCATCCATATGATCTTGCTGTTTTTTTAGATTGTAATGGTATTGCTGTGCGTTCGGGAACTCATTGTGCTAATCCTTTGTTAAAGTTTTTAGAATCAGATTCTCTTTGTCGTGTTTCTCTTGCGATGTATAATACTTATGAAGAAGCTGATAAATTTATTGAAACCTTAAAAAAATCAGAGAAGTTTTTTCATTAATAATTAGTGCAGAAGATGTATTAGAAAAATGTTGAATATGAAAAAAGAAATTACTTATAATACGGGAAAAAATACTGACAAAATATTGTCATCGTCGAAATCGGAGATTCCAGCAGAAGATCTGGAGAGGATTTCAGATGATATTATAGCTGCTTTGAAAACAGTATACGATCCTGAGATACCTTGTGATATATTTGAACTTGGACTTATTTATAAAATTGATGTCGAAGATGATTATATGGTAAAAATTTTGATGACTCTTACTGCTCCTGGATGTCCGGTTGCAGGAGAGATGCCTAAATGGATTGAAAATGCTGTTGGTGCAGTAGAGGGAATATCTGGTGTAGAAGTATCTATAACTTTTGATCCTCCATGGAGTCCAGATCTTATGTCAGAAGAAGCGCAAATTGCGACAGGTTATTACTAAAATACTATATAGCATTCTATCGTAATTTTTATTGATTAATACTTTTAGGGCGTTTGTATTTTAAGGAGTAACTAAGACAATGTCGAACGACATAGTAACTATTACTGAATCTGCTGTATCTCGAATAAAGGAGATTGTCACTAATTCACAAAATAAAGCTCAAGGCATTCGTATTTCTCTTAAAAAGGGTGGATGTGCTGGTCTAGAATATATGGTTGATTTAGTGATTGATCCTTTACAAGGAGACGATTTAATAGAAAAAAATGGTGTGAAAGTTTGGATTGATTCTTCTTCGCTTCTTTATCTGCTTGGTACAGAAATTGATTTTAAGACGGAAGAATTATATTCAGGATTTATTTTTCATAATCCTAATCATGTTTCTTCTTGTGGTTGTGGGCAGTCGGTAGAAATAAAACGTGCAAATCTCGAAAATTATTCCCATGGAAAACATCTAAGAGATTCTCATATTTGATATCAAATATTTGATATTAAAGTGTCTTTACGGATATATACACATCTATCAAGCGTATAGTGTAGATTATTATTTAATGTTATAATCCAAATGGCTAGAGGTTACATGAGGTCTTTGAGAATATTGTTTATACTGCAATAGATAATTTTTATAAATAATAGTGGATAAATTTAAAGTTTTTAACTTATTATAGGATTCTATTTTTATCATCTTAACCCAGAATCCTTAGATATTTTCGTCTTTTTAGACTATTTATTAGGTTTTCTCTTTTTTCCAGAAGATCACTGAAATCAGGATTTATTTTATTTATATTTCAGGATATGACTTTTTATACATATTTTTCTTCTTTTTATCACTATAATACTTAAGAAATATTCTTATTTTAATAATTATTTTATCTTGCTGAAGAAATAAGATTTAATATATCAAGAATCGTCTTCTTGAAAAAATATGGATTGTTTTAGTATTTTTATTTTATCACGGATACGTGCTGCTTCTTCAAAGTTAAGATTATCAGCTGCAAGGTGCATTTGTTTCCGTAGTGATTTTAAATGTATATCCATTTTTTTCTTGGACAAAGATAATTCTTGTATATCAAGGCTAATATTAGATTTCGCGGAATCTTCTTGTAAGATTGGATCAATAACTTCAATGATTTTTTCTTTCACTGATTGGGGATTAATATTATGCTCTTTATTATATTTAATTTGCTTCTCTCGTCTTCTATTTGTCTCATCAATAGCTAATTGAATAGATTTTGTAATCGTATCGGCATAAAGAATGACTTTGCTATTAACATTACGAGCAGCACGACCAATCGTTTGTATTAAAGAGGTTTTAGAACGTAAAAAACCTTCCTTGTCTGCATCTAAAATAGCTACAAGACCGCATTCAGGAATATCTAAGCCTTCACGTAATAAATTAATTCCGACGAGAACATCAAATTTTCCAAAACGAAGATCACGGATGATTTCGATTCTTTCTAATGTGTTCACCTCAGAATGCATGTAACGAACACGAATATTGCGTTCGTAAAGATATTCCGTTAAATCTTCTGCCATTTTTTTGGTAAGCACAGTTAATAAAATGCGTAAACCCTGTTGAACCGATAAATTTATTTCATCGTAAATGTCTTCTACTTGAGTAAGAGCAGATCTAATCTCTACAGGAGGATCAACTATTCCTGTGGGACGAATAATTTGTTCTACAATAATACCTTGACATTGCTCTAATTCCCATGGCCCAGGAGTAGCGGAAACTACGATGGTGGTTGGTCGAAGGCAATTCCACTCTTCAAAACGCAATGGACGATTATCCATACAAGAAGGAAGACGAAAACCATATTCGGCTAAAGTAGCTTTACGGCGAAAATCACCGCGATACATACCGCTAATTTGAGGGATAGTCACATGACTTTCATCAACAAATAATAATGAATCTTCAGGAATATATTCAAAAAGCGTCGGTGGAGGCTCTCCAGGATTGCGTCCTGTGAGATACCGAGAATAGTTTTCAATAGATTGACAAGATCCCGTGGTTTCTAGCATCTCTAAATCATAAGTAATTCGTTGTTCAAGACGTTGTTCCTCAAGTAATCTTCCTTCTTTTTTTAATTCAA
The DNA here is from genome assembly GCF_001021085.1 of Candidatus Liberibacter africanus PTSAPSY. Lineage (NCBI taxonomy): Bacteria > Pseudomonadati > Pseudomonadota > Alphaproteobacteria > Hyphomicrobiales > Rhizobiaceae > Liberibacter > Candidatus Liberibacter africanus. The sequence goes on from NZ_CP004021.1 coordinate 1,074,878, forward strand.
TAAGGCGTAGTGCTAGTTCTTCTTTAATATATTTCATTGCGATATTAAGGGTAGGTCGTGGCGTAACATAATGGGAATTAGCATATATTTTTATTTTTTCTAGACTTCTAATTTTTTTACCAGTAAGGGGATGAAATTCTGTAATTTCTTCGATATCATTGCCAAACATGCTAATGCGCCATGCGGCATCTTCTAAATGAGAAGGGAAAATTTCAATCGAATCGCCACAAACTCGAAATGTTCCGCGTGTGATTACTATATCTTGGCGTTTATATTGTTGTTTGACTAAAGAAGAAAGTAACTCTTTTTGTTCTACTTGATCGCCAATTTTTAATTGTAGGATCATTTGAGAATATGATTCAACAGATCCTATACCATAAATACAAGACACTGAAGAGACGATAATACAATCACTGCGTTCTAAAATAGAACGAGTAGCAGAGTGTCGCATACGATCTATTTGCTCATTAATAGAAGATTCTTTCTCAATATAAGTATCTGTTCGAGGAACATAGGCTTCTGGTTGATAATAATCGTAATAAGAAACAAAATATTCTACTGCGTTATGAGGAAAAAAATTCTTAAATTCTGAATATAGTTGAGCAGCTAGTATTTTATTAGGAGCCATCACGATAGAAGGTTTTTGCATTTCTTCTATAACTTTTGCCATAGTAAAAGTTTTTCCAGATCCAGTAACTCCCAGCAAAAGCTGTGTTTTTTCTCCTGAATCAATTCCTTCTACGAGTTGTGAAATAGCAGTAGGTTGATCTCCAGAAGGATGGTAATCCGTTTTCATTTGAAATGGAATGATGTTTTTTGAATGATTATGAACGGATAAAAAACGATGAGGATTCCAAACTTTGCCGTTTTTGATAAGAGGATTATCTGATTGGATTAAACGAGCAAGTTCCTGTACCGATGGGGTCATCTCCTGTTTGGTAATATCTTTGGTTGAGTTATCTGGTACAGAATTTTGAAATATAATCCTTGAAGATTCTTCTGTTTTTTGTTGTAAATTTTGCTCTATAAGCATGCGTTTTTTTGCATTTTTACGGTGTTTTCCCGCTTCAGAACGGATTTGACGCATTGTATTAGTAGCTATTGATTTTTCTATTTTTAATTGTATTTCTTCGAATGCAGGATTATTTAGATCATCTATATTAGTTGATTTTCGAGATTTTTTTTCAGATAAAGAACGTTTTTTAGGAGGCATATTACAAACATTCAAATATTATTTTTTTAATTAAATATTAGTTACGTATAAAGTATTTGTGTTTCAACGTTAATAATTTAATCAACAAACATAGATTTGGAAATACTTTTTTCATTTATTGCATCATCATTTATATGAAATTCTAATAATAAATTATTATTGATCAACAGTTTTTATTTCTAATAATAATATATTTATTATTAATTACTATGTAATATATTGCATAGCATTTTCTTTAACGTTTTTTTATCTAAGGATTACGTTGTGGAGTATATTTCCTTAATTATCGTTGCAAGTTTTATTTCAGGAACTCTTTCAGGATTATTTGGTGTTGGTAGTGGGTTAGTCATGCTTCCGATATTGAGCAAAGCGTTTCAACTAATGGGTGTTGATGATACAATTTGTATGCATGTTGCGATGGGAACTTCTCTAGGAGTTATGGTTCCAACTTCTATTATGTCATTTATGGCACATAAGCGCCATGGATCAGTAAATATGCAATTATTTAAAGATTGGATGATCGTTATTCCTATCACTACTGTTTTAACATCATTTATGATTTCACATGTGGACAAATATTTTTTAAACAAATCTTTTGCTTTGTTTTGTTTTTTAATGGGGTTTTTAATACTCAAAAGAGATAATATTTGTTATAAAGAAAAATTCCCAGAAAATTATATGAGATATGTTTGGGGAATCGTCATAGGATTTTTGTCGGGAGCTTTAGGAGTAGGGGGAGGAATATTTGCAAATATCCTCATGTTATTTCATGGTTTTTCAATCCATAAAGCTGCAACAACTGCAACAGGTGTAAGTGTATTAATTACTATACCTGGATTATTAGTACGAATTTATAGCGGTTGGGGAATGGAAGGTTTACCTCCATTTTCTATGGGCTTTGTTAATTTAGGAGCTGTTTTTATTATTTTACCCGTTAGCATATTAATCACTCCTCTTGCTACAAGGATATCTTATTTAATAGGAAAAAAATATCTAACAGCGGGGTTTAGCATGCTCATGTTTTTAACATCTTTTATATTTTTATAGCATATACCTGATAATTATGGAGAAATTAATTAAAATAAAACAGCGTATTGCATGATAAAAAATATCATGAACATGTGTGATATTTTAAAAATATTTGTGCATTTTAGTTAATTCATGAGAAGTATTTGGTTGAAATATGCAAGTTATAATTTGCTTATTAGATTGATTTATAAAATATTTTTAAAACCAATACCTACTAGAATTTAATTAAATTCTAGTAGGTATCTTTATTTCATTTGGTAAGAAGGTTATTAGTTATTTTTTCAAATAACTATCTGAATACTCTTTTATGAAATATTGGATTTTATGTATTACAGTATGCAGTCCATTGATACGTTTCTGAGAGAGATACTCTGTTAATCCAATTCGTTGAAGTATTTCTAGGGAATCTATTTTGAGTATTTCTGAAATACTTTTATTAGCGTAAATACTTCTTATAATATACAGTATTCCACATACGATCTGAGAATCAGAAAAAGCATATAATACCATGATAGGATCCTGTTTTTTTTTGTTCTCCAAATATGTCACCATCCATAATTTGCTTACACATGCTGATATGATGTTCTCATCTATCATGTATTCTTTTGGAAAAGGAGGGAGTTTTTTCCCTAACTCGATCAAATAGTGATACCGATCTTCTATATCGTCTATTATATTCATATTTTCTATGATGTCATTTATAGGAATCATGCATAATATCCTTTTTATGATAGCAAAGGAAATGTTCCTTATTAAATCATGATTTTTTTAGTTTTTAAATATTCTATTTATTCTTTATCGGTGTGATTGCGAAATTTATTGATGATAGGATAAAGGCGATCGCGACCAAAACTTTTAGAAGTTATTTTAGTACCTAAAGGAGATTGTCGACGTTTATGTTCGGAATTATATAAAAGATTTTCTATATAACGAACAGTCTCACTAGTGTACTTATGTTGCATATTACCATCTATTAAAGTTTCGTCATTTTCAATAATGCGTTTAATAATATCATCTAAAATAGGATAGGCAGGTAATAATTCTTGGTCTGTTTGGTTAAAACGTAATTCTGCAGAAGGAGACTTTTCTAGAATCCTAAGAGGTATTACTTCTGTCAAAGGTCCCAAACCACCAACAATGCAATGTGAATTACGCCAAGATGCGAGTTTATATACTTGTGTTTTATATAGGTCTTTCAGGGGATTAAATCCACCACTCATATCGCCGTATAATGTTCCATATCCAACGGATACTTCAGATTTATTGCTAGTCGTGAGCAACATCTTATTTGAGTGATTAGAGATAGCCATTAAAATATTCCCTCTGATACGACTCTGGATATTTTCTGCTACGATACCATCAGGTTCTTCTTGTAAAAATTGTGTCATTAGTGAAAAGAAACAATCAACAAGATCATGAATAGGTAATATATCATATCGGCAGCCTAATGCTTTCGCACAAGCAGCAGCATCTTCTAAACTTTGATGGGAGGTATATTTATAAGGAAGCATGATGGTTTGTACATTGTCTTTTCCTAATGCATCAACTGCGATTGTTGCGCATAGAGCCGAATCAATGCCTCCTGAAAGTCCAATAATGACTTTATTAAAATTATTTTTTTGCACATAATCACGTAGACTAAGAACACAGGCGTGATAGTCTGCTTCTTCTTGAAGAGGAATATACACTTTTGATTGAGGAGGATTATTTATAAAACTCCATTTATCCACCTGTTCGTCATACTGCCATTTGGTAATCAAATTTTGTTCCACAAAGTGATTCATTTGAAACGCTAATTTTTGATAACTGTCAAAGCAAAAACTCGCTCCATCAAATATCAGTTCGTCTTGTCCACCCACTTGATTTACATAAATGATGGGAATATTTACATGAGAAATTTGTTTTCTAACTATTTCATGGCGTTTTCTCAATTTATTGTGACAATAAGGAGAAGCATTGATAGATAGAAGAAATTCAGCGCCTTGTTTTTTTAAATTCCGACAAATATTTGAATTTTCCCAGATATCTTCGCATATAAGAACGCCTAGTTGAATACCTCTAAAGACAACGGGATTATTACTATATCCTGATACAAAAGTACGTTTTTCATGAAATTCATTATAGTTTGGGAGATTAATCTTATCGCGGATAGCGACAATATTTCCTCCATCAAGTATTGCAACGGAGTTTAATATTCCTTCTTTACTTTGACGAGGAAAACCTATTATGACCCCAGCACCATTATCATTAGTATCATTTTTTAGAGTATTCAGCTCAGTATAACATTTTTGTATAAAAGATTTATTGAACACCAGATCTTCTGGTGGATATCCTGATATAAAAAGTTCCGTAAATAAAACAATATCTGCTCCTAGACGAGTTGCTTCGTTACGTACTTGACGGGCTTTGGTAATATTTCCGACAATATCTCCTACGATTGGATTTAATTGTGCTACAGCTATTTTAAAATTTTTCAACAAGAGGAAATCCGTATTTCAAGTTATCACGATAATCATTTTCTCGTAAAATTAGTCATAGATCATTTTATATTTTCCCTAAAATAACGATTTATATTGGATTAAACTGTTTTTACGTTAGTCCTTCTTTTAACATATTGTCACTCACATCATAATCAATGGTTATAGGACAATGATCACTTAAGCGATTTCCTTTAATTTGAATATCATTTGAATCATATAAAACTTCAGAAAAACTATTTTTAATTAACAATTTATAAGCATTTTTATCCATTATAAAGTAGTCAATAGGGGTTTTGTTCAATAAATTTTTATTTGCATTACATGAAGTTTCTTTCTGTTGAGGAAAGCGGATTAATGAATTGTCAGGATTTATTTTTTGCCAAAAAGAATCTTTATCCTCCAAATAATTTATTTTCCTGTTGAAGTCGCCTGCTATAATAAAAGGAATACCAGTTTCTTTCTTTTGATCAATCCAGAGTTTGAGCCATTTGGATTGTTTATTAAGCAAATTACAACTAGAATTACGGGTGTTTTCTAATTTATTTAAGAAACAAAAGGATTTAAGATGAATATCAAGTATCCATACTTTTTGACCGTTTATTTCTATCAAAAGTTCAACAGCGCGACGTTTTCCTGCTCTTGAATGTGAATTCTCTATTCCTACAAAAGGATAAGATACCTGCAGAACATGCATGGATTTTTTTCTGACAACTACTGCCGTATTAATGGAACTATTACGGCTATTATATTTAATATTAAAGTAATTCAATATCGAACTCCATATGGAATCCTCTCCTGAATAAAAAATTTGCCATGTATCTTCAGGGAATATTTTTGCAACAGCACCGTAACTTCCCATTTCTTGTAAAGAAACAATATCAGCATTTAGATTCATAGCATATTGTCTTAATAAATCATAATCGCTCTTTTCCCTTATGACTGAATTTCTCCAAATATTCACTCCTTCTTTTTCAGAAAGAGTATTAATATTCCACGATGCAACTCTCATTTTTTGAGCAAAACTGGTATAAGGAATGAGAAAAAATGTAAAAAATAAAAAATATTTTATCATAATTAAGTATGGTCCTTTTATAAAGTTGAATATTTTTTATTTGCAAAAAAATTCAACTCCTTGATAATGAAGAGTAGGGAATTGCATCGTTTTTTTACTAAAGTGATTATATCAACATTATTTCTTATTATCGAAAATCAGGGGGAAGGGATTCTTGTGTCAGTATTGGTATAGCATCTGATAGGGGGAGTTTCTGGGTTGCCGTGGATCCAAGACGACGAATTACGACAGAACGTTCCGTGGCTTCTTTATCGCCACAAATGATGATAATAGGGATCTTTTTAACGGAATGTTCTCGAATTTTATAACTTATTTTTTCATTGCGAAAATCTGTTTCAATGGATAAGTTATGACTTTTCAAAATATTAGTAACCTCTTGTGCATATTCAACTGCAGAGGAAGTGATTGTCGTAACGATTGCTTGTACTGGAGAGAGCCATAATGGAAGATTTCCTTTAAAATTTTCGATCATAATACCAATAAAGCGTTCAATTGAACCAAATATTGCACGATGAATCATTACAGGATGACATTTTTCGGATTGAGAGTTAATATAAAATGCATTGAATCTGCTAGGAAGATTGAAATCAATTTGTATTGTTCCACATTGCCAATCGCGACCAATCGCATCTTTCAGGATATATTCGAATTTTGGACCGTAAAAAGCGCCTTCTCCTAAAAGAATTCCAGTATTAATTTTGTTCTTAGATGAAGTCTTAATAGCGTCAAGAACGTCGTTCATAATATTCTCTGCATCATCCCATAATTCATCGGATCCGACACGTTTTTCCGGACGAGTAGAAAGTTTGACCGTAATCGTTTCAAAGCCGAAATCTTTGTAAATTGATACTATGAGATTGTGGATTTTAAGACACTCTTCAAACATCTGTTCTTTAGTGCAAAATACGTGCGCATCATCCTGCGTGAATCCTCGGACGCGCATGAGACCATGTAATGCTCCAGATGGTTCATTGCGGTATACTGATCCAAATTCAGCTAAGCGAATAGGAAGTTCACGATAAGATTTCAATCCATGATTAAAAACCGCAACATGACCAGGACAATTCATCGGTTTGAGAGCAAACGAACGAAGATCTTTTACTGTATCGTCGGCACATTTGACAGCAAACATATTAGCTCGATACCAATCCCAATGTCCTGATTTTTGCCATAGATTTTGGTCTAGTACTTGAGGAGTATTAATTTCCTCATAATCATCTTTTATTTTTCTACGCATATAGGATATGAGATTCTGGAATATTTTCCAACCTTTCTGATGCCAGAAAATTACTCCTGAACCATCTTCTGAAATGTGGAAAAGATCCATCTCACGTGCAAGTTTTCTATGATCTCGCTTTTCAGATTCTTCAAGAAAATCTAAATACTGCGTCAGTTCTCGTTGAGTATTCCAAGCAGTTCCATAAATACGTGATAACATTGGACGAGTATTGTCCCCACGCCAGTAAGCGCCGGCTACTTTCATTAATTTGAAAAATTTTTTTACTTGTCCTGTCGATCGTACATGTGGCCCACGACACAAATCAAACCATGTTCCCTGATGATAAATAGTTATATTGTCTTTTGCAGGAATTTTCTCTAAAATTTCTACTTTATACGTTTCTTTTTTAGATTCAAAAATTTCTTTTGCTTGTTCACGCGACAAACATTGTTTGAGAAAAGGAGAATCTTTCTCAATGATATCATGCATTTTTTTTTCTATTTGTTCAAGTTCCGCCGCATTAAATGGTTTTTCTTTGTAAAAATCATAATAAAAACCATTTTCTATTACTGGTCCAATTGCTACTTGTATTCCTGACCAAATGCTTTGTACTGCTTCAGCCATGATATGAGCACAACTATGGCGAATAATATCTAAAGATCTAGGATCTTCAGAGGTAATAATTTCGATTGATCCCGTTTGTATTAAATCAGATAAATCATATATTTTACCATTAATTGCCATCGCTATTGCTTTTTTTGCAAGAGACTTGGATATTGATTCAGCAACATCAGATCCCGTTGTATGAGAAGGAAAAATCTTGATTGAATCATCGGGGAATGTCAATTTAATATCTGAAGGCATTAGCAATATACTCTTTTCTTTAAATCAAGCTACTTCATGAATCTTTCTTCAAGATTCTCTATAAGAAAATAACGGATCATCAGTCGAATATCCAGTCATTGAGTAAAAAAATGAGTGTTTTTTGTCAACATAATAAAATGAATAATCAGTATATGATTGAATATTCTAAAAAAACCATTATTCATATCATTGTTTATTATGGTAAGAAGAATGATATTTTGAGTTTAGATACTTTTGAATATGAAGATGGGTTAGAAGATTATTGACAGTTCACTTAAAATATTATTAGGTTATCCGTCGTATTTTACCATAATTTTACCATATATGTGTTACATGCCAATCTAATGAAATGCTATTTTGGTCTGTAAATTTGTGATGTTCTTGTAGGTGGTGATTATTTGGGAAGGGTGGCCGAGCGGTTTAAGGCACTGGTCTTGAAAACCAGAGATGGGAAACTATCCGTGGGTTCGAATCCGACCCCTTCCGCCAATCCATCTTGTTGTCGATGAAATATTCATGAATAATAAATTACTTGTAAACGACTATGAACAAATAAAAATATAGATTTAATTCCTTTATAAAGATAAAAAAGAAGGGGAATTAAGAGGGATAAATAAATCTAATGTAGAATAGCGTCCATTTGATGGCCTAGGATTTATAGTATTTAACTGTAAAGACATAGTGTTTTCTTGATTTTCAGGGTAATCATACAAATAGCGTTCTTGTTTATTAGCAAATGAAAATAACGATTTTTTATAGTCAATATTTTTAAATTTGTTAGCTCTGAATGCATAAATAAATGCATCTACTTTTTTCGGATTTTTAAAATCTTTGATATTAATATTCTTTTGCAACATATCAAGTTTATTTTTTTCAGGTAAATAAGGGGATAAATTTAGTTTTTTCGCAACAACTTGAAAAAGTTTTTTATCTCCTAAAATTTCGTAATAGTTCCTAATATTAGGGATGTTGCGTTTAAAATAAATTTCTAAGGCATTGTCAGGATCTCGTTGTTCTTCTTCTTTTTCTATTATTTGATTTTTATAGAGATCACAGGTTTTATCGAGATGCAAATCATCTTGTACCGCTCCTTTTTCTTTATATAACTTTTCTCCACGAATATCAAAGTTAAAAGAAGAAATTATGTCTTTGTATCGACTGTCTTGATGTGTATTGGCAAGGCTATTCGGATTTTTTAAATCTGAACGAAATATTTTGTGTAAAAAATTATCGTCTACTTTTTTTGGATCAATCTCTTTGGATTCCAATAAAAAATTTAATATTTTTCTATTAGTAAAAAGATCTTCAAAAGAGTGAATACTGTCAATGTTTTCACTATAATACTTTGCTTCTGAATCAAGTTTTTTTTCCATATGTATTTTGTTTTCTGAATCAAATGATTTTTTTTCATTATAGAGGTTTCTTTTACTATTCACATAATTTATTATATTTTCGCGTATTACAGATCTTGATTGTATTGTAGGTATTTCTCCTATTGATCCATTGCTATTAAAATTAAATGCATTATTTAATTTGATAAGACGTTTGTCTTTTGATTTATTTACATAACTATTTGGATCAGAAGCATTGCTAGTCAGAACACTTTTTAATTTATATTTATCAAGATCTTCGCCTTTGATATTGTATGCTTTTAAAGCAAAGTCCAATGCTGTAAATGGTTTTTGATCGTAATTTAATAGGTTTTTGCCATATAAAAAATCTTGAATAGATTTAATGTCGTGTAAGGATTTTCGATATTCTGCTATCAATGAGTTCATTTTTTGTTCATGTAACTTTTTGCAACTTTCCTTATACAAATTCAATATTTTCGTAATCTGATCATCGTTCTGAATTTTTTTATTAGAATCTCTAATATTGCTAAAATCAATGTGAAAAAAATCTTTTATTTTGGAAACTCTTGGATCATTCTTGCGTACAAGATCAAGTAAATTATCTGCTTTTATGTCTGAATTTGAGGAAAAAAGAGCTAAATGTACCATTTGAAAGAGCTTAGAATCTTTTAAAAGATCTGGAAAAGAATGAATAGATCCAATGGTTTCCTTATAGTACTTTTGATCAGAAATAATTGAATTTTCTGGAATACAATCTAATGTATTCTTCAAATAATTGCTGACGATATTTTCTATCTGCGCATTAGTTAAAATTTTATCATTAGCAGAACCATTTTTTTGAAAGTGAAAGTGTTCTGCCATTGTACGGAAACGGTTGTCTTGCGAAGTTATAAAATATTTATCTGGTTTCGCAAGACCTAGAGTCAAGGCATCTTTTAAAAACGGTAAAGAGACAGTATGAGGGTCAATTTTAAAAGATTGGAGGACATAATTAAGAAGATCTTTATTTTTGAAAAACTGATCAATAGAACTAATTTTATGAATATTATGACGGAAATATTCGCTTTTTTCTAAAGCTTCTTTTTCTGTAAGTTTATGCGATTGTATATAATCTTTGATAATTTGGTTTTTCTGTATATCCCCTTGAACATTTTTTGGGGCGGGAGAAAAGTCATAATAACGAGCAAATTTTTGATATTTCAAACTATTCATCTTATTGACTAAACTTTCCGGATCAGAAAGGTCGCTTATTAAGATATCTTTCATAAATTTTTCTGCGTGTTTCATATCTAATATATCGAATGCTTTCAAAGCATAATGAAAAACGCGCTTATTTTTGATAAATTCATCAACATTGGAGATTTTTTTGATATTTTCTCTGTAATAACTTTCTTCACGAAATACATCAGGGTCTTTTGAAAGAATAGCAAGTGATCTGTTGTGGATTTTTTCTAATAATGGGGGAGGAGACATTACACGTGATAGCATCAGATAATTCCAAGTACGCACTTAAATATCCGACCATTTTAACGCCTACTTTGGCATTATACATTAATTATTATGCTAATTCAATAAGGTTTTATTTGTCAATAATTTATTTAAAAATATAGTTGATATGCTGTAATATTATTTTATTTTTAAATAGGCAAGAGGGTATATTTCTTACGGTACAAGAAAATAGTTTTTTGGTCTAATTCAAAGATTTTATTTGTCAATCATTTATTTAAAAATATAGGTAGTCTGTAATGTTATTCTGTTTTTATTCTGTTTTATTCTGTTTTATTGCACAGAATAAAGAATATTTTTTGAGAAAGTAGCGTTATATCATATATTTATATTATGTTTTTTTAACACAATAAAAACATAATAACTTTTAAGTAAACAAAATTAAATTGTTTGTTATAAAAATAGGTATTATAGCGTTTTATCATGTACTTATGATATAATTTATGGTATAATAAAAATTATAAAATAACCCCTAGGCATGGTGGATTTGGGGGATACGGGGGGATATCCCTATAGGGATATACTCCCCCTGTACGTTACACTCACCGCTGACGCTCCCCGTTTACGCCCCACAAATTACCACATGCCGTTTAGGATTTTCTTGTTTTACCCAGTTTAAGTTTTTTGTAGTGTTTTGTAGTGTTTTTGGTGATTGGGAGGGTTGAATTGATTGGTGATAGGCTTTAAAGGGGGCAGAAATGCATGTATAATTGATTTTGATTGGGTGAGATGAAGAATTAATGAGGATGTGGTTATGTTGAATAATGGTGTGATTATGTGGATTTTGACTGTTATGGGTATTTTAGCTGTAGATATTGGTTGTAAGATGGGTTTTGTGATACAGAAGGATGGTAATATTTTATCTGGAACTGTAAGGTTTGAAAATGGAAGATTTGAGGGTGGTGGAATGAAGTTTTTAAAGTTCCAAAATTGGCTAGATAAATTGGAAGGAATTAAGGTCGTTTGGTTTGAAGAGGTGAGACGTCATTTGGGCGTTGATGCATCTCATGCTTATGATGGTTTCTTGGCTGTGTTGGTTGCTTGGTGTGAAAAAAATCAAATAGCTTATGGTGGTGTGCCAGTACAAACTATAAAAAACATATTACAGGACATAACAACTTTTTATTAGATTTTAACATTATGTAATGAATTATGATTTTGGTGGATAGCGATGTACCATGTTGTTGTGATCAGTAATATAGTAGGATTCATTGTCTATTTTTTTTATATTATGACTGTCAATTTTAACTTTCCCATATCCTCCAGGAATATCAAGAATATAGAATGGTTGGCATAGTCCAGAAATTTTTTCTTTTAAGCGTGCGACAATTTTTTTTCCTTCTTCAATGGTAAGACGAAAATGGCTTGTTCCAGGAGCAAGATCTGGATGATGTAGATAATAGGGTTTAATACGTAGTTCTACAAAAGTTCGCATAAGATTTTCAAGAATTTCAGGATCATCATTGATACCTTTGAGTAATACCGATTGACTTAAAAGAATTATTCCAGCATCTGCAAGTGCATTAATAGCCTTTATAGATTCTGGAGAAAATTCATAAGGATGATTGGCATGTATTGCAATATATATGGGTTTGCCAGCTTCTTTTAGACATTGAATGAACTCAGGATTAATACGTTGAGGATCAACAATAGGAACACGACTATGAAAACGTAATATTTTAATATGTTTTATATCCCTCAATTTTTTTAAAACTTTCTGTAAACGCTTATGCGATAAAATTAAAGGATCTCCTCCTGTAAAGATCACTTCCCAAATTTGGGTATTTTCTTGAATATAAGAAATGGCGTTCTCTATTTCTTCGGAAGATAAAACGCTTCCTTTTTGCGTGCCGATCATTTCTCTACGAAAACAAAATCGGCAGTATACAGGGCATACATGTAATAATTTCAGTAACACTCTATCAGGATAACGGTGTACAATGCCTTTTAAAGGGCTATGATTATTATCTCCAATTGGATCTTCTCGTTCTTCTGGCAAAATATTCAACTCTTCTTTTTGAGGAATAAATTGACGGGCAATAGGATCATGAGGATTATGAGAATCTATTAAGTTAGCAATAACAGGAGTTAAAGCAATAGAATAATGATTTGAAATTTCTTTTATCGTATTGATCTGTTCTTGATTGATGAGGTTTGCTTTGTACAATTGTTGTGCAGAAGTTAATTTTTTATTACGAAATTTCATCATATTTTTTCTTTTTCGGATGTACTCAAAGGAGTCCAAATAATTTCATTGAGGTTGCTTGTGCCTGTAGCAAGCATAACAAGTCGATCAAAGCCCATTGCTATACCGGAAGATTGTGGCATTTCTGCTAAGCAAGAAAGGAAATCTTCGTCTATGGGGTAGGTTTCATTATATATTTTCTGTTTTTCTTGCATTTCTTTTTCAAATCGGTGGCGTTGTTCAATTGGATCAATAAGTTCATCAAAAGCATTGCATAATTCAATATTACATGCATAAAGCTCGAAACGTCGTGCAAAACGGTGATCGTCAGGACAAATGTTAGATAATGCAGATTCTGAAGCAGGATAACGATCAAGAATAGTACAGCAGTTGATGCCAAGACGGGGTTCTATTTTTTCTACAAGAACACGAGAGAAAATATCGCTCCACGTATCGTCGTGGGCAACACGTATTCCAGATTTTTGTGCTTGTAAAGACAACAGATCGCGATCTGGTTTACTAGGATTATCAATCGTAACACAAAGATCAATATTTGCATATCGTGCAAAAGCTTCGGAAACAGTAATATACTCTGCTTCACTAAAAGGATTACATTTAATACCTTTAAAAGAAAAAGTTTTTTTATCAGCAGCTTCTGCTGCACATCGTATAATATCCATGCAATCTTTCATTAATTTTTCATATGATTCATATGCACGATACCATTCTAACATAGTAAATTCTGGTTGATGTAGACAATCTTGTTCTCCATTTCTCCAAACGTGTGCGAAGCAAAAAATTTTTTCTTCTCCTGCAGCTAGAAGCTTTTTACAAGAAAATTCAGGAGAAGTTTGCAGATATAAAGTCTTTCGTATATGCTCATCTATGATAAATTCTGTAGAAAAAGCTTGTATGTGCGTTTCATTTCCAGGAGAATCTTGAAGACACATTGAATCAATTTCGACAAAATTCTTTTTTGCGAAGTATTTTCTTAAAGAATTTTGAATCATATTGCGTTTGAGAAGAAAAGGACGGCGACGATGATGAAAATCACGATTCCACCAAGGTTTGGAAGAAATTTTGTGCATGAGGATCTTCTAGTTTTTATAAACCTATAATAAATCTTTACAAAAAAACATTTGATTATTGGTTTTACAGGATAAAGAATAAGCAATCGTGTTCTACAACTGAAATATTACAATCAATAGTTACTGTTACTATAGTTAAAATAAGGAATAAATTCAATATGGTTAAGGTTATCGCTTCTGCTGTGCGTAAAGGGAATGTCCTTGATGTAAATGGAAAATTATATGTTGTTCTTGTTGCAACAAATTTTCATCCTGGCAAAGGAACTCCTATTACACAGGTGGAAATGCGTCGTATTTCTGATGGAGTAAAGGTTTCTGAGCGTTGGCGTACAACAGAACAAGTAGAGCGTGCTTTTGTTGAAGAAGAACGCTTTCAGTTTTTATATGAAGATCATGAAGGATTTCATTTTATGAATCCAGAAACTTATGATCAAATTGCTGTTTCTAAGGACGTTGTTGGTGATCAAAAAGTATATTTCCAAGAAGGAATGGAAATGAAACTTTTAATTTACGAAGGAATTGTGTTATCTGTTGAATTACCTCGTCAAGTTGTATTCACCATTATTGAAACAGAACCTTCTTCCAAAGGACAAACGGTTACATCATCTTATAAGCCAGCTATTCTTTCTAATAATATAAGAACGACAGTACCTCCTCATATTAATGTAGGGGATGATATTGTTATCCTTACAGAAGATAATTCATATGTCGAACGCGTAAAAAAATAACTAAAACGTGGAGATTTCATGTTCTTATATGTAAAAAGGTAATGGCTCTTTAAATTTTTATTTTAAAGTTTTTCATGATAGTTTGAAAGAAAAGAAATAGTGTCATTATTTGTATATTCCTCGTAATATTTGTTGGGAATATGATAACAGACGTTACATTACTCATCACTCTTTTTCATATTTTCTTCTTGCATCATTTCGAGTTTAATCCATTGTTCTTCTTTATCTTTGATTTCTTGCTGTATTTGAGCAAGATCATAATAAAGTTGATGGACTTCTTTATTTGAAATACATTTTTTATCTATTATTTGTTGTTCTTTTTCAGATATTTGTAGTTGCATGTTGTATATTTCTTGAGGAAGTCTTTCAAGAAGCAATTTTTGACTATAGGTGAGAGATTTCTTTTGTTGTTGTTTTGTTTCTTTCGTAGAATATTTCTTCTTCAAAGATTGCACCTGAGGATTGTGAATCTGAGAAGTCTGATTGCTCTTCTTTTGTTGTGCAAGCATGTCGGAGTATCCTCCAGCATATTTTACCCAATATCCATTAGGATTTTCAATATTTTCAACAGCAATTGTTGATGTTACGGTACGGTCTAAAAAATCTCTGTCATGACTAACAATTAATATTGTAGCTTTCAAATTAGAAATAGTTTTTTCTAAAAAATCTAACGTTTCAAAATCAAGATCATTTGTTGGTTCGTCCATAATAAGAAAATTAAAGGGTTGAGCCAAAATGCGCGCTATAATGGCACGCATTTTTTCACCTCCAGAGAGGTTTTTCATAAGAGAATATGCTTGATCGGCATGGAAGAGGAAATCTTTGATATAGCCAGCAACATGACGAGATTCGCCTTGTACCATTAAACTATCTCCATGACTTCCTGTTAGATAAGAAGCAAGAGTTTCATTTGGATTAATATTTTCGCGTTTTTGATCAATGATCGCAATTTTGAGGTTGGTTCCTAAAGTAATGAGTCCAGAATCGGGCGTTATTTTTCCGGTTAATAATTTTAATAGTGTTGTTTTGCCTGCGCCATTAGGACCAACAATGCCAATCCGTTCACCATAATGTATGCGGAGAGAAAAATTTTTAACAATTGAACGATTATCATATTGTTTTGTAATTTTATCTGCTTCTATGACTAATTTTCCAGAAGATGGAAGAGTAGATTGAATATTTGTTTGTATCGTATTATAAAAGGAGTTTTTTTGTTCTTTTAATTGTGTCTTTATTTCTTGGAGTTCTTTGACTCGACGGACATTGCGTTTTCTTCTTGCGGTTACTCCATATCGCAACCATTCTTCTTCTGATTCATTTTTTTTCTTTAAATTATGATAACGTATTTGTTCTTGTTCTAGGATATTTTGTTTCCAAAGTTCAAAATGAGCAAAACCTTTATTCATATGATCTAAACAACCTCGATCTAACCATACGGTTGTTGTGGACAAATTTTTAAGAAAGCAACGATCGTGAGAAACAAAAATAATAGCAGAATTGATCTTTAATAATTCTTGTTCCATCCAATGAATCGTACGAAAATCTAAATGGTTAGTAGGTTCATCTAAGATTAAAATATCGGGTTGTAGAATCAGCATCTTGATCAAGGCGACACAACGTGATTGCCCAACAGAGAGGTGAGATATTCGATCTTGTTCATTTAAATTGAATTTTTTTAGCAAAGATTTTAAGCTATAAGAGATGTTTGTTGTATCTTGAATTTTATGATTAATATAGTCATAAATTGTTGAAAAATCAGAAAAATTAGGATTTTGTTCAAGGTATCCTATTGTAGAAGATCCATGGATAAATACAGTCCCCGATTGCGGTTCTATAATGTTGGCAGCGATTTTTAGTAGAGTGGATTTTCCAGATCCATTGCATCCTACAAGGCAGATACGTTCTTTTGGTTTAACGGACAAACATATATCTTGTAATAAATTTACCCCACCTATAGAAGCATTAATGTGATCAAGTCTTAAGATAGGTATACTCATGGAATTAAAGCCTTTGTAAATCATAAGGACGAGAAATCAAAGCAGCTAGTCCTTGATCGAACATGATAGTGAGGTTTTTTGTCGCAACATTAGAAATAG
Source organism: Candidatus Liberibacter africanus PTSAPSY (assembly GCF_001021085.1). Lineage (NCBI taxonomy): Bacteria > Pseudomonadati > Pseudomonadota > Alphaproteobacteria > Hyphomicrobiales > Rhizobiaceae > Liberibacter > Candidatus Liberibacter africanus. Next base: position 1,091,710 of record NZ_CP004021.1, read on the forward strand.
TACGAGAACAACCAAAGGATAAAGAACTTTGAGAAATAGTATATTTTGCTCCGGTGATAGTGATGTTTTCAATATCTGTAAAGGCAATAATAGAAAAAACACTGTTTTCCGGAAGATCAAAACACTGTTTCCCTGGAAGAAGGATAAACGCCTCTTCAATACCAGAAGTAAGGATAACGTTGATATTATTTTTTTTCAAAGATATTGCTAATGTCATATGTTGCAAAGCATAATCAAAACGTTCCCCAGCAATAGAGCCAACTAAAATGATATTTTTTGCCCCTAATTGTAAAGCAGTATGAGTGGCAATTTCACCATCTGAACTGTCTTTGTCAGGAGAGTAACAAATACGTTTCACTGACAACCATTGTTGCAGTAATGAGCTATCTATAGAGTCAAAATCTCCCACCCATAACTCTGGTACTACTCCTAATTTCATTGCATGATACATGCCTCCATCGGCAGCAATAATTCTGCGATATTTGATTTCATATAAAAGACGCTTTGTTACCTTTATATTTCCATTGAGTAAAATAGCGAAATCAGTACGAGACAATGACATTATTTGTTATACGTCGTTAAAAGGATAATTATAAGCTATCAACGTTTGATCTTGTTTGCAAATAATAATAAAAAAAATTGCAACAAAAATAAATATCTTAGAAATGATGTTATTTATGATGTTTGAGGAAAAATCACATATAATTATATATACACTAAAGGATTGGTCAAAAATTATATGGATGCCACGCAATATTAAGACATACATCAATACAAGAAAAAAATATGTGGCCGGTAGCAGGAATAGATGAGGTAGGGCGTGGTGCTATTGCAGGACCTGTGGTAGTAGCAGATATTATTCTTGTATAATATACACGACGCGGGTATTTATTTTAAATTTATTGCGAACCGTATTATCTAGTTAGTACTTGTCAGGTAACTTGTCCGCAGGAAGGTATAGTCACTTCTTTTCTTAAAAGTGGGTTCGATCTATCAAATATTTATTTTTTGATAGTTTGATGGAGTATAAAAGAATGGCCCTTTAATCACATTCTTATTTTATTCGTCACTTTTTTGCATAAGATATTAATAACATTTATGTATATCTGCTATTTCCTTCGGGATATTTGATATGCGTTTCTGTATTTAAAAAAAACGCTACAAAAGAAGAATTCTTATTAGAGTAGAGCTCAGGACATTACGTATTATTCGTCATGTTTTAGTATAGAAATACGGCATGATATCATAAGAAATAAGGAATATCTTCCGCGATAATAGTTTTTCAAAAATTGTTATACCCAAAATGCTAAGTAAGATACATCTTTTATTTTCTATAATAAGGTGATGTTTTTATAAAAGCGGAAGATACATGTTCCTTGTGTACTACAATTATTTTGATATTTATTTTTTAAATGATGGTTTATTTTTTATATTACGATTTTGTGTAGAATTTTGTGTATTTTTTTTATTCTTATCTTTTTTGGAAAAGCAACTAACCAATAAAAGAGGGCTAATGGTTACCATTATTATAGTACCTATTTTTTTTATATTCATTTTTTTTCCTCTATTTATAATTTAAAACAAATAATATTATACTAATACATTAAATTAATTAAAATTGTTTCAATATATCTAATATATCATGTAAAAATAATATTTATTATAAATAATTTTAAATATTAGAAATAATTAAGAGTATTTATTACTTTTTTTTATTTAAAAATATGAAATATTTATCGCATAATCCTGTAGATTATTCCTTTTCTACGCTTTTTAGAATTACTTTTTGATATTTTGGTATTTTTTTTATTGTTATTTTTTTTGGAAGAGCAGTTGATCAATAAAAGAGGGCTAAAGGTTATCATTATTATAGTACCTATTTTTTTTATATTCATTTTTTCCCCCTTTATTTATAATTTAAAATAAATAATATTATACCAATACATTAAATTAATTAAAATTATTTCAATATATCTAATATATTATGTAAATAACTATTTATTATAAAAATTTTAAATATCAGAAATAATAATTTTATTGATTATTTATATACATTTTTAATATGATACTATCATATAGTTTATTATATATTATAAAAATACAATACAATTCTATTATATAAATAAACTACTTTGTAATAGTTATATTATCCCGATTATTAAATAAATTGTAAACGCAAAACGTATCCCTTAATCTATTTTTGTTACGAAGATTTCTAGTATCCATTTTGGAATAATATTTGGAATTATTGTTATCAAATTGGACTTGCACTTTGTTATTTGAAATATCAAGAATAGTGCCTATACCGAATTTTGCATGTTGTATGATATCTCCAACTCCAAATTTACTTCCGTTTTTATGAGTAGAATAATTTGTTCCATATGTCGGATTTCAATTTTCAGAAAAAGAGCCATAAATATTATCATGGATTATTTCTTTGACATGAGAAGAATCATAAAGTTCTAATAAAAACTGTGATACTTGTGAGGGGTGATACTGTTCTATACGGGTAAAATCATGTGTTCTTCGACTAATTGTATAAAAGAGATGACAATTTTTTTTTGCACGGGTAATGCCCATGTACGCGAGTCTGCGTTCTCCTTCTAAATTTCCCTCGTTAATTGAAAGTTGGTGAGGGAGTAATCCTTGTTCCCATCCTGGAATGAATACTGTATCAAACTCTAGCCCTTTTGCGGCATGTAAAGTCATGATTTGAATATAATCAGGATTGGGTATGAATGAAATACTATCTCCTTTCAGGGGAGCATTGAGAATATAGCTTTCTAATGTTTCATATTTTTCTATTATGGATAGAAGTTCTTTTATGTTATCAAGACGTTCCTGTGATTTTTCCGATTGATCATTCTTCCAAATATCAATATAACCACTTTCCTCAAGAATCATTTTTGCAATAGCACTAGGGTTGTCCTGCGTGGAAAGGTTATTCCAACGACGCATATCTTCGATAAAATTTCGTAATGATTGGCGTATCTGAGGACGAAATTCACCTCTATCCACGAGTTCTTCACTTGCTTGTAGTAAGGAAGTTTGTCGTTGATTAGCATGAATTTCAATTTTTTTTAAGCTCTCTTTTCCTATGCCTCTTTTAGGGCAGTTGATGATACGTTTAAAATCCTGTGCATTATTTCCTTGGCATACTAAGCGAAAATAAGCAAAGGCATCGCGAATTTCTTGACGATCATAAAAGCTTCCTCCGATAACTTTATAGGGGATTACTTGTTCAAGAAATGCATCTTCAAACTTACGGGTTTGCCAAGATGTACGCACAAGAATAGCTATATTATTTAAAGACATTCCTGTGTGTTGAAAATTTATGATTTCTTCAATAATGGTTGATAATTCGGAATTATCATTTTTACTAACATGTATGTTAACTTTTGCATCATCATAATTGTCACGTTCGGTAAAGAGCTTTTTATTGAATCGTTGTTTATTATTGGCAATTAGCTTATTAGCTGTGTTGAGAATATGAGAAGTGGAGCGGTAATTTTGTTCAAGTTTTATAATATCTGCTTCTTTAAAATCTTCTTGAAAATTGATGATATGAGAAAATTGTGCCCCGCGCCATTCGTAAATACATTGGTCTTCGTCACCAACACAACATATACGAGCATTTTGTTTTTTATCGTCTTTTTGACCCAATAATCGTAATAATAGATATTGAGCAGTATTAATATCTTGATATTCATCTACCATAATATAGCAAATCTTTTCATGATACTTTTTCAAGATATGAGGATGAAGAAGTACTTCAATAGCCTTTATGATTAATCCACCAAAATCACAACTTTGTGTTTTCTGAAGATGGTCGACATAATGGATATAGATTTTTCTTGGAATGATTTCATTTTCGGCTAGAGAGGATTCTGGTATTTCTTGTGGGTTCCAACCACAATTCTGCCAATAATTTATTTTTTCGATAGCTTGATTTATACTACAAGCTTTTTCGTCAATTTTTAAACTGTTAAGGAGTTGTTTAATAATTTGACGACTATCGCTTGAATCTAGAATGGTAAAATTAGCCGGAAGAGATGCTACTTCTCCGTATTCTCGTAATAGGCCTGCACAGAAAGCATGAAAAGTTTGAATTTGGGGAATAATCTCTCCCAAGCGATACAATCTATTTTTCATTTCTTGGATTGCTTGATTAGTAAAAGTCACAGCGAGAATTTTTGAAGGATGAATTTGTTTTTGAAATATTAAATGTAAAATACGTGCTATTAATACTGTTGTTTTCCCGGTACCAGCTCCCGCTAATATGAGAAGAGGTTTTTCCATGGTAGTCGTAACAGCATTAATTTGTTGAGAATTGAGTCTTTCAAGATAATTAAGTACACGCGTAGGAACAAAATTAGCTTTTAGCATTTGAGAAACATAGCTTTTTTTATCATCTTTTTGCATGTTTTTACCTATAATAAAACTGAATATTACGTGGAAATGATACTACAAAGATTTGATAAAAATACAAGAAAGCAATATACCTTGGTTAATAAATAATTAATCAAGTAGGAAGATCAATTCTTTTTGTTTGTAAATAAGAGGGGTGATTACGTGATAAAAGAGTTAGGTTTTTTTATATTAACAGTTACGATTATGTCAGGATGTTGTTTTACCAACAGAGAAACACGAAAAGTATTTTTGAAGAAATTAAATAATAAAGATATAGAGGCTATTGTTCATAAAAGATTTGGAAGCCAGATAGATAAGGCAGAAGATGACTTACGTATGCGATTACAAGATACAGGAATCACGGTTAGTCGTATAGATGATACAATTATGTGTAATATTCCAGTCCATATTGCTTTTGTATCAGGGAAAGGAGTTCTAAACAAAGATTTTTTGCCTATTTTAAAATCGATTACAACTACTATAAATAAATTTCCTGGAACCTCTATTTCCATCGAAAGTCATACAGATTCCATTGGAACGTTAGAAAAAAATCTGTTGATATCACAAGAAAGAGCAGATGTTATTATGAATAATTTAGTAAAAAAAGGTGTTTCGAACAAGAGATTCGTTTCGTCCCAAGGATTCGCGTATAGATATCCGATTGATACAAATGACAATCAAATAGGGCGTCAAAACAATCAACGTATAGAAATCAAGATATTTCATTATGAATATTTCAAAAAATAACTTGTTTATTTAAAATGAAATAATATTCTTTATACTATTTTCTAAATAATATAAAATTTGAATTATGTTTGTTTTAAAATAAAAATTTTTTGTGAAATCAATCTACTAATTTTTACATATATAAATAGTGGAGGCCTTTTATATTTTTTTAGTTCTTATCATGGACTGTTTTATAAAGCTAGGATGATTGTTTTGCGTAGACGTTTATTAGTTGGTGTTGTTTGTTTATTTTCTATATTATTGGTTATTATCTTTACTATTCCTTTATTTGTGAATTGGACTGATTTTCAAAAAAAATTTGAGCGCCAAGCTACATCTATCTTAGGAAAACAAATAGTAGTAAAAGGTGGAATAAAAATTCGTATTCTTCCTTTTCCATCTATTATTTTTAGCGATATTATGATTGCTCCTAAAGAAGATGGTTCTTTTGAATCTAAGGTAGAAAATATATCAATACATGCAGATTTTTTGCCTCTTTTTCGTGGTGAAATTCGTGTTTTTATGTATATTGACCAACCTTATTTAAAGATTGATCTCTCTCAAAACCAATCGAAAATACCTCTCGATTGGTCTGTACCTTTCACTAAAGACAACAGTAGCAACAAGATGCGCATAATTCATAATATTGCGTTAGGAAATGTGCTTGTTCATGGGGGGGTAGTTAAAATTATTAATCAAACGTCGGATCAATCATACTTTTTATCAGACCTGGATTTTAAAATATTTTCGCATGATTTAAATCTTTCTTCTTCATTATCTCTGGATTCTATCAAAGGTGCTGTTATTGCTGAGGGAATCGGAAGCTTTAATAATAAAAAAACTTCATTTAGATTTACAGCAAATTTCCCATCTAAAAATAATTCTATTTCTTTGAAAACACAGATATTTCCTTTTTTTAGTCCGATGGTTATTGACTTATCTGGAAATATTTCTTGGGACAATAAAGCCCCTGTTTATGAAGGTGTAATTTCTGCTTTTGGTGATTTCTCTAAATTAACAAACTTAAATATTCCTTTAAAGAAGTCACATCTTGTAGGAAACTTTAGTTTTTCTTTTAACGAGATACGTATGTCACACTATAAATTTTACTCTAACCCTTCTGATTTTTCTAAAAAAGAAGAAGATGAAGAAAGAAAAAATCTTGATAATGATAATAAAAAGACAAAAAAAACTACGTGATTACAAAATAACTATGGTTGTTTGGATGGTACTAAATTCATATAGAATATGAACCCTAAAATTTATTCGTTATCAGGACGATAATTTTTTAAGAAACAACTTACTATCATTGCTCATTTTATTTTTTCCTAAAATTATCTAACGATACCACCGAAGCCAGTTTATTTTTATTCTCGTCCTCTTTTGGAGAATTTTGGGACTCAGATTGATTTTTATTAAAGTGATCTTGTGATGTAAGTACCTTTCCCATTTCGTTATCTTCTTCTATATCCTCAAGATGGACATCAAATTCTAATTCGAAATTGACAGACGGATCGTAAAATCCCTGAATAGCATTAAAAGGAATAGATAAGCGTTCTGGTATATTAGAAAAAGAAAGACCAATTTCAAAGTGATGATCAAAAACTTTTAGATCCCAAAACTGATTTTGAATCACTATGGTCATCTTTTCGGGATAACTTTTCCTAAGATTTTGCGATATACGAATTCCTCGAGCATTTGTCGCAAAAGTTATATAAAAGTGGTGCTCTCCTGGAAGAGAACCAATAGATGCAGTCTCTGATAAAACATTTTTAACAAGACCACGAAGTGCTTCTTTAGCTAAGATATCATAACGAATATGATCATGATTCATCGAACTATTTATCCATTTAGTACTAAAATAACCGTTACAACGAATTGAAAATTCTATAACGATACGATTTTCTTCAAATTACATTTGAAGGTCAGTTGTAGCTATATAGCATGATATAGCTCAAGAGGAAACAAAAATAACCATTTTATATGGAGGCTTCTGTTGCCAGGTGCCTCCAAACCCCGCCTGATAGTGTCCCATCAGGAGTTAAAATGAGAAATCACACCGACTAAGAAGCGGCAGCGAGATTTACTCTACTGTTGTTGTCATTTGCAACTACATTTTTAGCCCGATAACGGTGGTACCATACCGAACGAACACCCAACCTTTATGCTTTTGTCTATCCTATTTCGCCCCCTCAATCATTCATTATGAATCATATACCGTCATAATGATTAATGCGTCTCTAATGGTGGAGGCGCCGGGTACCGCCCCCGGGTCCAATAAGTTTATTTCGTTGACTATTTATCGTCATAGCTATATAGAATTTCTATAATAGCATGGTTATTATAGCTGTATTTTATTGATATTGGAAGAGCATATTAAGATAGAAATGAATAGAATTTTTATTTAAAATATGTAAAAATGGGTTGGAATGATGCGCCAATATTTGGATCTTCTTCGTCATGTGATTACATCTGGTTCTGATCGTAGAGATCGTACAGGTGTTGGGACACGTAGCGCTTTTGGTTATCAAATGCGTTTTGATTTATCTAAGGGATTTCCTTTGATGACGACGAAAAAAATGCACTTAAAATCGATTGTTCATGAACTTCTTTGGTTTTTAAAGGGAGATAGCAATGTCTCTTATCTTCAAAAGAATGGTGTAAGGATATGGAATGAATGGGCTGATAAAAATGGTGATTTAGGCCCTATATACGGAGTGCAGTGGCGTTCTTGGCCTGATTATGACGAAAATACTATTGATCAAATTTCCTCTATTATTAGTAGTTTGCGAACTGATCCTTATTCTCGTCGTCATGTAGTATCATCTTGGAATGTTGCTTTAATCGACAAAATGGCCTTGCCACCGTGTCACTGTCTTTTTCAATTTTATGTCGATAATGGAAGATTATCATGTCAATTATATCAGCGTTCAGGAGATGTTTTTCTTGGCATACCGTTCAATATTGCTTCTTATTCATTATTGACAATGATGTTGGCAAGCGTAATCGGATTTCAATATGGGGAATTTATTCATACGCTAGGGGATGTACATCTATATAATAACCATTTTGAACAGGCTCATTTGCAACTTTCTCGATCTCCTAATGTTTTGCCTCAAATGATTATTAATCCAAACGTCGTAGATTTATTTTCTTTTCGATATGAGGATTTTACACTAAAATCCTATGAACCACATACAGCAATTCCTGCTAAAATATCGGTATAATACAAATGAAAGAAATAATTTTAATTGCAGCAATTACACGTAATAATGTCATTGGAAATGGCGGTGGTATTCCTTGGCAAATTGCGTCTGATTTGAAACGTTTTAAAAATATGACGATGGGATATCCAATTATCATGGGGTATCATACCTTTCAATCAATTGGGAGGGTTTTGCCGGGGAGGACCAACATCGTCATCACACGTAATAATATGCGTCATATTAGTTTGATCCCAGAAATTATCCCAGCATCATCTATATCTCATGCTTTTGATCTAGCGGCTAACATAGGAAGCAAAAAAGTATTTGTTGTAGGGGGAGGAACAATTTATGCGCAAACTATCAGTTTAGCGCATACTTTATACATTACGCATGTAGAGCAAGCAGTAGAAGGGGATGTTTTTTTCCCTGCGATTGATCCTTGTATTTGGCAAAAAGAAAAACAAGAAATCGTTCTTTCTTCAGGAAAAGGAGATGATTATCCAACTAGATTTGTAATATACCATCGTGATTTTCCATAGAAAAATTTGATAATATTTTCAATACGCATGTAGAGCAAGCAGTAGAAGGGGATGTTTTTTTCCTGCGATTGATCCTTGTATTTGGCAAAAAGAAAAATAAGAAATCGTTCTTGCTTCAGGAAAATGAGATGATTATACAATTAGATTATAATATACCATCGTGATTTTCTATAAAAAATTTTGATAATATTTTCAATGATATTGTAGTTGACATATTCAAATCATCTGTTTATACACCGAAGATGTATTGTAGGTTATATTTTATTTTATTATAGTAAGAGATTTTAATGCCTCATAGTAATGATCGTAGTGATGGGCCTTGGCGTCCTAAAATATTGAATAATTCCAATAACAATAGTAACGATCGTCCTCCTTTTGATTTAGATGCGATCATTCGATGGGTAAAGGATATATTATATCGGATACCATCTTTTAACATATATGGTCCTTTTTATGTTTTATTTTTATTAATCTTTTTATTCTGTGCTATTGAATCAATCTACATTGTTCATCCTGATGAGAGAGGCGTAGAATTACGCTTTGGTAGACCAAAAGATGAGATTATGTTGCCTGGTTTGCACGTGATGTTGTGGCCGATTGATCAAGTTGAGATTGTTAAAGTTATAGAACGGCAACAGAATATAGGAAAACCTTCTACTGCCCATTCTCACAATGGTTTGATCCTTACTGGAGATCAAAATATTGTTAGTTTACAATTTTCTGTCTTGTATGTTGTGACTGATCCTCGATCATATCTTTTCAATTTAGAGAGTCCTGGAGAAACTTTGAGGCAAGTATCTGAAAGCGCAATACGTGAAGTAGTAGGAAGAAGATTTGCGGTCGATATTTTTCGATCTCAACGTCAACAAATATCCTTGGAAGTAAGAGATGTTATTCAAAAGACCATGGATTATTACAAGTCCGGAATATTAATAAATACAATTTCGATTGAAGATGTTTCTCCTCCTCGGGAAGTGGCGGATGCTTTTGATGAAGTACAACGTGCAGAGCAAGATGAAGATCGTTTTGTTGAAGAATCCAATAAGTACTCTAATAGAGTATTAGGATCATCTAGAGGTGAAGCCTCTCGTATTCGTGAATCATCTATTGCTTATAGGGATCGTGTAATTCAAGAAGCTCAGGGGGAAGCAGATCGCTTCTTGTCTATCTATGGACAGTATTCTCATGCACCTGCATTGCTTCGTAAAAGAATATATTTAGAAACGATGGAAGATATTTTAAAGAAAACAAAAAAAATTATCATTGATAAAAAACAGGGTATTATGCCTTATTTTCCTCTCAACAAAGTTTTTTCTCGTGTTACGAAGAAAAAGGAATCAGGTGGTATAAATGATGAGTAATAAGTTCTCTGTTTATTTATTTTTATTTATATTTCTATTCGCAGGAATTTCTTATTCTTCTTTTTTTATCGTTGATGCTCGGAAACAAGCGGTTGTTACTCGATTTGGAAGAATTAATGCTGTTTATAAGAATCCAGGCATTTATTTTAAAATGCCATTTTCTTTTATGAATATCGATAATGTTAAATATTTGCCAAAACAAACTATGCGTTTAAATCTTGATAATATTCGAGTACAAGTCGCTGATGGAAAATTCTACGAAGTTAATGCAATGATGACTCACAGAATAGTTGATCCTGCTTTATTTTGTGAATCTGTTTCGTGTGATCGTGTTGCTGCAGAATCGCGCTTGCGTACCCGTCTCGATGCGTCTATCAGGCGTGTTTATGGTTTGCGGCGTTTTGATGATGCGTTATCCAAACAACGTACGAAAATGATGCTAGAAGTGCGGGATGATTTACGTCATGATTCTGAAAAATTAGGGATTAGCATAGAAGATGTGCGTGTATTGCGTACTGATTTAACACAAGAAGTCTCTCAACAAACATATGATAGAATGAAAGCAGAACGTTTAGCAGAGGCGGAGTTTATCCGTGCTCGAGGACGAGAAGAGGGACAAAAACGCATGTCTATTGCTGATCGTAAAGCAACTCAGATTTTATCTGAGGCACGACGTGACTCTGAAATAAATTATGGGAAAGGCGAAGCAGAAAGAGGACGTATTCTCTCTAATGTTTTTCAGAAAGATCCTGAGTTTTTTGAGTTCTATCGCTCTATGAAAGCATATAGCAACTCTTTGAGTTCCTCAGATACTTTCTTGGTCCTTTCTCCAGACTCAGACTTTTTTAAGTATTTTAATCATTTTCAAGAAAGAAATATGAAATAATACGATAGTTATTTAGATAAGATATGCACGGTTAATAAGATGCGTTGTCAAGTTCGACAAAAATAAAAATATTTCAATTAATAAAATATTTCAATTAATACATGTGCATTTTCTGATTACTATAAAAAATTAAAGAAATGTAACGTGAACTTATTTCAAACTTTAACTGTTTATTGAGATCTTACGAATTCTTCTTGTTTATATCCTTGAATATATAGCAAGGACTCAAGGTCACTGTGATCAATTCGTATTTTTGCTTTTTTTGCAAGAGATGGTTTAGCATGGAAAGCAACCCCATATCCTGCCACTTTAAGCATATCAAAATCATTTATACCATCGCCGACTGCGATGGTATCTTCAGGATTAATTCGCAGCTTTTGTGTGGTTTCCAATAGAATCTTTGATTTTTTCACACTATCAAGCATTGGTTCTACAATTTCTCCTGTCAATATATTATCTTTTTCGATGAATTGATTTGCATAGTATCGATCAAAGCCAAGATTTTTAGCAATAATACGGGCAAATATTGTAAATCCACATGTAATCATAAGGGTAAAAGCACCATGTTTTTTCATAGTATGGACTAGTTCATATCCTCCAGGATTATACGTGATTTTTTTTTCAATGAGAGAATCAATGATTTTTGTAGAAGTTCCTTTGAGTAGGGATACTCTTTCACGTAGTGAATGTTGAAAAGATATCTCGTCATTCATTGCACGAGAAGTAATATGAGCTATTTGCTCTTTTATTCCTATTGTATCTGCCAATTCATCAATGCATTCTTGTTCTATCATAGTAGAGTCCATATCAGAAACAAGAAGGCTTTTTCGTCTATTTTCGTGCTTATGTATAACAAGATCAATAGGTTTTTCTGCAATAATGGAAAGTATCTTCTTTTTGTAATCATCAATCGCTTCTTCTGAAGGCAGGATGATATCGCATGCAATAGAATATGCAAGCCAGTAAAATGCAGAAGCATTGACTGTTTGTATTATTTGTTTCACAAGAGAACTACTCAGTATAGGATGAGAACGATGTGTGATAAGTGTAGCAATAAGAGCCATAGTGATGTTCCTTTCGACAAATAATAATGCTATTTTTATATTTGGTCAAACAGCTAGCGGTAAGTCGCTTTGTGCTTTGAAATTAGCACGTAAATTTAATGGTGCGATTATTAACGCTGATAGCATGCAAGTATATGATACACTTAGTATTCTTACTTCTCGACCATCTTATCAGGACATGCAATCAGTTCCTCATTATCTTTATGGTCATATTCCTGCTCAGGAAAGTTATTCTGTTGGAAAATGGTTAAGTAGTGCTGTTAAAACAATTACAGAAGTACGTAACAACCGTTTTTTACCTATCATAATAGGCGGAACAGGTTTATATTTCCGTGCACTAATGGGTCAGATATCTACTATGCCTGAAATACCCAATGAAGTAAGACAAAATATACGTGAAAAAATAAAAAAATATGGCTCTCATGTGATCCATGATGAATTATCTCGTGTAGATCATCTTGCTGCACAACAAATTCATCCTTCTGATGCTCAAAGGATTGCACGTGCTCTTGAAATTAAAGTGTTTTCTGGACGATCTATCATAGAATTTTGGAAACAATCATCGAATCCTGTCATTCCCCTTGAATCAACATGTAAAATCATCATTATTCCTGAGAAAGATGAGTTAAAAAATAGAATTTATCGACGCTTTAAAAAAATGTTGGATTCAGGTGCTATAGATGAAATATGTAGTCTAGTAAAAATGAATTTATCATTAGATTTACCAATAATGAAAGCAATAGGAGTACGTGAAATTATCGCGTTATTAAATGGTGAAATGAATTATGACCAAACATTAAACAAAGGTGTCGTTGCAACGAATCAATATGCCAAAAGACAAAAAACATGGATTTCGCATCAATTTAAAGAAGATTGGATTAGAATAAATTCTATAGAAGACCTATTATAGATATATTATGAATGTTAATATTTCCATTTTATTAATCAAAAAAATATGTAATAAAAATTATAAGCATAACTTACAGAATTATTCTTCGGTCATTAAGAAGACGATTATAACGATTAAGATCGTTTTTTCAATGTATTATACATGTTATATTAACTGTAAATTACGTAAAAAGTAGAAAATTTTATATAAAAAAATTATAAAAGAATTTGCATTTCCTAATAAATATTTTCCTAGAACAAAACATGTTCTCAACTATTATAAAAATAGCTTTTATGAAAAAATATTCGAACAAAACTAAAATATTACGTTTCTTAAAATTTGGATTGATACTATTAGGTTATTTTATAACACTATTATTATTCAATATTATTTCATTTAACCACCAAAACTTACGTCAAATCTCTTCTATTACGAACGCTTTGGAACAGAAAAAAGTAAAAACTTTGAAAATTTATGTAGTTTATACGGGAGTTAAGGCGGTTATTACTTTTAAGCGTGGTGACCAATACGATCAAGAAGGATTGTCACAATTAAATCGCTTGTTATATGATCGACATTCTAAAAAATCTACTAATCTGCAACCAGAGCTATTTGATTTTTTATGGAATATACATAGCCATTTTAATGAATCACGATATATTTATATATTATCTGGATTTCGTGCAGAAGAAACTAATCAAATGTTGCGAAAGCGCAATATTAAAGTAGCGCGAAGAAGTCAGCATGTTTTAGGTAAAGCCGTTGATTTTTATATTCCAGGAGTTTCTGTAAAAGAGATCTATAAAGTAGCCGTACGTCTTCGACAAGGAGGGGTTGGTTATTATCCTCATTTTATTCATATAGATGTTGGAGCTGTGCGTTTTTGGCTATAATAACCTCATAGTATGTAAAAATAAATCTCCTAGTACGCTTACGTGTTTTCAAGAGATATTTTACTATATATTGAAAAATTAGTTGTTTTCTCCGCTTGATCGATGAGAAAATAGCTAGGGATTAGTGCTTATACTTTTTATTGAGCAAAGTGTGGAAAATAAATACATAGATTATTATTATCATCTTTTTCAGATAAAAAATCACCGCATGCACCGTGGATTTTGGTATAATATCATATAGAAAATAAGCGGAGAGGATTGATATGTGCAAAACCATAAAAGCTATAATGTCTTAATAGCTATCTCTATCTTCTCGTATCTTATCTAGAAAGAATATTAGCTATTTTTCTTCTGATTATTTTTTACGTTCTTTTTCTTGTTTCCTCACTGTATTATTGATTACTTTATTTCTCGATTACGATGATGTTTTACAAGAAGATACTACGGTGCTTATAATAATTAAATTATTTTATATTGTGATGTTTTCATATATCAATTGCCAATATATCAATTGCCAATATATTAAATAAACTAACATTTTACACGCAATCTGCGATCATTCTAGCCGTTTTATAAGCAAGTTTTTTGCATTTACTTCTCTGTTATAGAGTTCATCCATATCTGTTTTTGACCATCCGTAGATAGCTATAAGTTCGACTAGCATCTGCATTCGTTGATATTGTTGCTCGTGCTTTTCGTAGTCCATTAAGGCTCTATATTCATTGGGTAATCCTGCTCCTTTACATCTATCTCTAAACCAGTTGCCGAAAGAAGCTGAAGATGAGAAAGGTTTACCACGGGCAGTTGTTGAAAAGTATCGTGCTTTTTGCCGACCACATCTAAGCATGTTTGTAAAGATTCAAAAATAGGAACATGAACCTTCATCAAAACTGTCTTGAAGTTCTCTTCTTTTTTTTCTGTAATGTCTCCTCTGTCTCAAAAGAAAAATCTTTACAGTTACTACATAGTTTATTAACTCCACCGCCGCCATATGCACTTATTAAAATACGTTTAACTCTTTACTAAACCTCCGGTTTATAATATATAAAAGAGATATGGAAAATAACGATAAAAATAAACTAAACTGGATAGGAATAGGACAGCGTTTTAGAAACCTTCGGTTAAACAAAGGACTGAATCAGCTTGAAATTATTGATAAAGCTAAAGCTTTTAATGGTAGTATATCTATGTTTGAAAAAGGTATACAGCCTGCTAGTACCCACTACGCATTATTTCTGCGTAATGAATTTGGGGCGTCTTTTGATTGGTTGTATGATGGGTCTGAAGCTAAGATAAAAAGTTCAGATAGAGAGAAAAAACGCTCGTTAAACCCTATAGAAATAGGTAAGAGACTTAGGAAATTCCGTAAAGACGAAGGACTAACCTTAAAGGAATTTGGGGAGTGGACTGGGCTTCCTATCTCAACCATTAGTACTTACGAAATAGGCCGGTCAGCTCCTGAAATCAAAACCGCCCTTAAGATCAAGAGGGCGTTGAATAAGCCACTGGATTGGCTGTATTTCGAAGATGAAGAAATCATACCCAACAGTAGAAAGAAAGGTAGAAGATTGCCAACTAAACTCAACTTAAATCAAATCAATCGTCGGTATCTTCAAGGGAAAAGCAAAGAAAGGTATAAGTGTTGGAGACAATTATTTACAACTTTTTAGATAAGTTGCTCACAATTATTTACTACTATTTGGGGGAAATGTTAAGAGATTTGTTTATCTCATTACTTATGCTATCTATATATCTAATATGTTATCTACTATCTTTTGCAAGAATTAAAGGAGATTTTAAATTTATTTGGAAAGCGATTAAGTTATGCTCCTCTTCTGGTAAATATTGTTTGCCATATCTTTTAATATTTTTGGTGCTTAACTTACTATGTTTTTGTTATTTTCCTAGAATTGTGGTTTTCTTATGGGCAGAGGTATTAATAATCTGTATTTGTTTAATTGCACCAGCGGTTAACGAGGCCTTAAAAAAGAAAGAACTTGAGCATGAAGAGGCCTTAAAAAAGAAAGATCTCTAAGATAAAAAAAATAAAGCTTCAGAGTTACAGCGTAAGAATTATCACTTAAAACAATTCATTGATCAGATAATCGATTCTCTTGACTGTTTAGACCGACCGCATCTATTCGAGATCAATGGAGATTTTTCTCATTTAAAGAAATGTGATCCTCATTTATATTGCTATAAACGCGTTTACTCCCGTGAGGTTCCTGATTTTATCTATGATGTATTAGGCATTCCGGAGGATAAGAGGGAAGGTAAAATTGAATATTGTACACAGATCGGTCCTATACCCGGGAAAAGACATATGTCAAGCATTTATGTGACATCTAAAAAATATAGACCATCGGAAGAAGAGGTTAAGAAGGCAGCGCCTGCATTAATAGAAAGGATTGAGGGTATCTTAAATCTTTATGCAAAATTACCGTTACCGTATTATATAAAAAATCACAAAGATGATAGTTACAACAAGCATATACAAAGGCTTCTTTATCTTATGAACGAGGAGAAATTCGACGAGATGATAGAAGAAAGAGAATGCTACAATGAAAAGTTACGAAGTAAAATAACATGATGAATTGTCGAAACGACACTGCATCGTGATCAAAAATAATTGTGAGGAGCTTGCGAAACGCCTTCTCCTATTTAAACTACTTGAAGAATTGGAATGAATCATAAGCTTTTTAGGGGCTTTTGTAAGCTTGGGGGGCCTCTTAAGAAGTTGTTTTGCTATTGAAACTCTTTTTTAACTTTGTTCTTAAACTGTCTAAGCTGTCTAAGCTCTTACAGCAGTATAAGCTTATAAATCAACAGAAATGGTTCTCTATTTAGTTTTAGAGTCTTTGGCTTAATTACCTTATGAGCTTTAGGAGTGAGCTCTGACGATGCTAAAATACGGTCTATATCGGCATCCATTTTAGCTTCGTAAGCTCTGAGGCCTATGGTGACAGATTTGCTCTCTATCTGTGTTACACACCATACTTCGAGCGTCCTACACGCTCTAGATACCACACTTGACTCTATGCTCTCTGTCTCTCTTATCACTGTAGTATTCCGGATGCTTGAGCTCTTCTTCTGGTGGAGGCGTATCAACCTCAGTGATTAAAGACTTGGCTATTCTATCATGTTGTTTCTCAATAGCTATATCCAATCGCTCTCGGAGCTCTGGATTGCTGTCTAATGCACGACGAAAACCGTAATCTGTTGGCCTTCCTGCATCATCCATAACATCGATAAGCATTCTGCCTTTTGAAACTTCGCTGATTATGAGCTCCATAGCTTCTTTAGTAGGAGCTCTGGCTGGGTCTCTTGGCTTATAAGGTTTTATAGATTTCTTATCTTTCAAAGTTAAAGAGTCCTAAATAATTGAATTACGGTAATATTATAGCATTAAATGGCGGTAAATGCAAGAGAAAATCGCGCGGAAGTTGAAAAGTTTTGGGAGTTGAAGAAGCTTTTAACTCCCGTGGGCCGATCAGGAGCAGGAGAAGCCATGGAAACCTAGCAGATGACATCTTGGGCCGGACTTCTTAAGCTCCTTAAGCTAAGAGGTGGGTTTTCTTTAGCTTGAAAAAGTTTAAAACCCTGAAATTACTATTGTGCCTAGATTGTGCCTAGCTCCTTAATGATATAAATAACCTATTATCATTAACTTAATCTATTGTGCCTATTGTGCCTTATTTTTAGAGTGGTACGCACGTATACTATACTCATAATATTATATTCCTATCATGTATAGGGCTATATTCCTACGAGTATATATATATACAGGGAGCTGTAGGAGTGAGTAAAATTAGGCACAATACTGAATAAATCTACAAGTATATGATTATAGGGATTATTTCTCTCTAGAAATTAAGGCACAGATTGGGCACAAGTTAGGCACAATAGCTCCTGAAGCTCCAAATCCCAAGCTTTTCCTGCTTTAAAAGATACAAAAATACCCGCATCCAGATTTTGGAGCGGGCTAATCAACAGGTCCAGATTTGGAGTGGTTTAATGGATCTTGCCATCGGTTGTTCGTTTAAGAGCCTCCTAGTATAAAGCAAAATATTGTTTTCAATTTTTAATCTAGATATGTAGTTATCTTGATTTACTATTAATTTGTCCGTTTTAAAGCTTAACTGTCTTGCCACAGATTTTATCTGTTTTATATCTTCTTGGCATTCAAGTTCTTTCTGCTTCAAAGCTTCTGCATACTCGAGCTCTTTCTGCTTTAAAGCTTCTTTAAGCTCATGACATATCCTAGTTATTGCTTTTGCCTGCTCGGCCTATTTCCTCCGTAAAGCTTCTTCAAGTTCAAGAACTCTCCGTCTCAAAGGCCCTTTAGCTTGGTGTGCCTCATATATCATCCTGAACCGTATTTTCTCTGTATCTTCCCATTTCTTTTTAGCTTCTTCATGCTCTAGATCTTTCTTTGTACGGTCGTAATCACTCACTAATGTAGCTAAAAAAACATAGCCTAGGAGTGGTTCATGGTGGTTCATTAATGGTGAACAGATTTAAAAAAG
Organism: Candidatus Liberibacter africanus PTSAPSY; assembly: GCF_001021085.1. Lineage (NCBI taxonomy): Bacteria > Pseudomonadati > Pseudomonadota > Alphaproteobacteria > Hyphomicrobiales > Rhizobiaceae > Liberibacter > Candidatus Liberibacter africanus. The sequence goes on from NZ_CP004021.1 coordinate 1,110,210, forward strand.
CTAATAATACCCTAAAATCATATACATTATAACCCATGTCATGGGTGGTTCATATGGTGCACTGTTTTTTAAAAAGTTCATATATACACGTGATATACAGGTGAGATTTTATATACGTGGATTTTTATGTTTTTTACTACTTTTTCGCGCGTAAGGGTTTTTAAAAAGTAATGAACCAGTGAACCACCTACGAATAATATCTATAAACATATGAATCTATGTAGATTTTAGGTTTTTAGAAATATTTAACCATTAATGAACTAGCGTGAACCACCCTAGCTTTAATCTTGACCAAGATCGGCTCCTCATGATAAAAATTGGCTGATTATCCGCCTAAAGGATCCTTAATCTCCTGTCTTTTTTCGTTCTTTCGCATGCGTGAATTAAGGTTACTTTTTCCTGGTTTTTAGATTATAATACTGCCTTAATTCAATTATTTAAGACTCTATGATCTTGAAAAAGATCTTTAAAGCTTTATAAGCCACGTAATCCTGATAGAAATCCTATTTTTAGAGGCTATTGAGCTTATAATTAGTGAATTTTTGAAGGGCAGGATGCTGAGAAAAGTGCTAAAAAACCCTGGAAGGCCGACGGTATATGCTTTTCGTCTGATGATGGATAGTAATCCTAAGATTAGGGGGCGATTGAAAGCAGCAAAAGAGTAACAGCATAGAAATCCTACTTTAGAAGCTATGGAGCTTATAATTAGTGAATTTTTGAAGGGCATAATGCTGAGCAAAGTGCTAAAAGAACCTGAAAGGCCGACGGTATATGCTTTTCGTCTGATGATGGATAGTAATCCTAAGATTAGGGAGCGATTGGAAGCAGCAAAAGAGTAACAGCTAGATGATATAGCTGAAGCTTTAGCAACTGAACTTGACAAAAGCCCTTCAGAAGAAGAGCTTAAGAACCCGCGCTGCTATAGTAGCAGGAGAGACAGAGATCACAAATCAAAAATCTGGTACTTTATGCTAAATACGGGGATGTGACGCAGATAGAGAGCAAATCTATTAGCATAAACATTCGACTGTGAACGCTCGTGTAAACGTATTTTAGCCTCGTCAGCTCCTAGTTATAAATCTACTAAGGAGAATTTAAGTCAAAGAAAATAAAACTAAATAGACAGCCATTTCTGACGATTTCTAATTTATAGGCTCTACTGTTTCAGGAACTTAGGAGCTTTACTGCTTCAGGAGCTCAGTAGGCTCACAAATCTCAAGAAAAAAATTGAAAAAAGGGTTTCTAATGCAAACCAATTTCGTAAGAGGGGGATACCCTACAAACTTACGGAGCTTAGGGAGAAACGCTATACGTCACCGATTTGTGATTTTTTATTTTTTTGAATAATCACTCACAAGTGCGCGTGACTAAATATTTGATTCTACTATTTTTTTACTTTTTAAAATTGACAAAACACAGAAATTCAACTATAGATAGAACCAAGCTAATCTTATCTTAGATTGTTATATCCAAATGCGGGTTATCTAAAAGCTCTTCTGCAGTTGGGTAATAGTTAAATAGTTACCATTATTTGGAGATAGAACAAGATAAATTAGATCGGATAAAGATTTAATAAAAAACGTTCTTCATCCAAAATTCAAGTTTAATTCTCTCGCCTTTACGAAATTTATATTTTAATGGGGGCAAAAAGGGAACAGTTCTACAGAACCACAAAGAACCGCGCCCTTGGCAAGACAAGCAAATTGCTCAGTACTATTTGAAACTAAAAACGAAAGAGATAGAGCATGAAAGGGACAAAGATATTCAAGATGACTGTCGACTGAAAGCGGAGCTTGATTCTAACTACGATGCAACCATTAGAAAAGTGGCTAAACTCGCACTAACTTTGAACTGGGCGTGGATGAGTTTTGTATCAGGGGATAAGATTAAATCGTTAGATAAGCTAGCTTTTTTCGTTTTGTAGGGGTCAGCGTTTACCCACAGAAAAATCGTCGAAGAATGAAACAGAAACAAGGAATAATGAGCGTTTAAAAAGATTACAAAGAAATAGAGATTTTTTGAAGAAACTAGGAAGGGGAGATCCTGACGTTTTAAAAACAAATGGGTGATATTACAACTGCCTATACTAATCGGTTCAGAGATGTAGAGGATTATCTCTCTGCTGCAAAATATCCGGTTCCCGAGATGCGATAACCGTTATGCTGGGCTTGTTTTCGTTTGTCAAAAATATTGGTGTGATTTCTGCGAAATTAGCAGTGATTTCATATTGTTTTCAAGATATCAAAAAGTGGATTAAATTATGATACAGTCTTTTATAACCGGAGGGGTGTTTAGGTTCTTGCTTCGTTTTATCCCGTCTGTGTTTGAAACGATAGCAGAACATGTGAAGTCCAAGCAATCAATAGAACATGATAAGTTAAAGCTTGAATTGGCGAAGATCAATGCAGAACAAATGAATTCCGATCAATCAATAGAACATGATAGGTTGAAGCTTGAATTGGCGAAGATCAATGCTGAGCACATGACTACTGTTGAAGGGATTAAAGCAGAAAAGCCCGTTAGATTGGCAAGGATTAATGAGCACAAACACAAAAGTGGCGTTCAATGGGTTGATGGCTTCACTGCTGTGGTTCGACCTGTTACAACTGTTTTTTGGATTATTTTTTATCCGTTATTAGTATGGTGGGGTGTGAAAGAGAACTTCATTGTTCAAAGTCCTCTCGCTGTTCTCACTTCGTTTGAACAAGAGATTATCGCTTGTATTCTTGGCTTTTGTATACCGATAAAATCGTGCAGAAGAAGAGAGTTAGAGGTTGAAAGAGGGCTAATATAAGTCCTCTTTCTGTATCAATGTATTAATTTTATCTTTTCTTTATGTTGTATTCTAATTTTTATTAGATTCTTTATCCTTATTAGATTCTTTATCCTTATTATCAGTCTCTTTAGATTCTTTATTCTTATTAGCATTCTCTTTAGATTCTTTCTCCTTATTAGCAGTCTCTATAACTTGAATCTGTTCCATTGTTGGCCCATATGTATCTCGCCCAATAATCATACCCTTTCTATAAATATCCCTTGCAGATGTATCATTGTTTTCGCATTAAGCTAACCCACCAGCAACCAATAGGGCTGGCAAAATAGTTGTATATTTCGATATATTCATTATTAAAATTCCTATATAGTAAACATAAATAAAAAAGTTGTAATAAATAAAAAAGTTGTAATAATAATGCTATACACACTATATACATGATTGATTTAATTCCATATTAATGAGAGAAAATACGATGGCATACTCTTTCATGCCTCCGTTTGGAGTATTGGCTACATTATAATTTTAATTTTTTCCCACGCCTTTCCTTTTTTATGAGAACTAAAAAAGGTGTACAATTAGGGAATATTTTCACTTAATAATAATAATCTTAAGCTGAGGAATAAGAATAAGAATAAGTAGGTGAGGGGAAAATACAATGGCATCTACGGAAGTTAAAAATAGCACTAACAAACATAACGATGAAAAAGATAGCCCTTATTCTAATGTTTCCAATTGAGAACAAATAATATCCTGAAGATTCTTAAACTTTTTTTGAGATTTTTTTTGTGTTCTTCAATATCACCTGGCAGACTTAATTCTATTTCACTAAGATTCATCCCTTAAGTCACTTTACATTTTTTAGAGTTATAACTTTAAAAGAAGCAACTGATTAATTTACAATCGTTCAAATTGCATCCATAAAAACCATTTATCTTTTCTTGTAACTAATTGCTTAATACTAGAGCATAACTTAAGGATGATATAGCTAAAGTTACAACAGAAGTAGCTGGCGTTAGAATAGAAATAGCTAACGTTAGAACGGATATAGCCAATATTAGAACAGAATTTAAGCAGAATAGATCTAACGTTAGAACAGAAATATCTGACGTTAAATTAAAATGGAAATTAAGCAAGATATATCTTATATTAAAATAGAAATTAGAGACTATTTGCAAAAGCACTTTAGATGGTTTTTGAGAATATTTATCACTACAGTGTTGTCACTAATAGGAACATTGTACAAATTAATTTAGACATTAATCAAAAAAAATACCTATTGAGCAGGTAATATATTCTACTCAATGATCTCTTGGAGATAATGCCATGTTATATAATAACCGTCTATTTTACCTACCACTGCCCAAAGTTTGCGTATATCTCTTCATTGGAGGAGCAATCTTTGAAATGTTATATGCAGAACTTGAAAGATAAGCAACAGAGTTCTCATTAGGATATGCCCAATACATACTTTTGTTTTCACCTGAGATATATCCGAAATTTCTATTAATACTTAACCTTGCACACCTTACCGACAGTTCTCCCCCTTATCAAAGCTTTAATTTTGATCATCTAACAAGTTGCCATTCAAGAAAAACATATCCTGTGTCGGTGAGAGTCATCCAGCCACCGTTAGCAGGATTCCCTGTCATAGCCATATGTCCATCTTGGTACAATCTTGCTATTTTTTCCCCTTTTAAATTTTTAGATGTTATCTCTGATAGATTATTCTTCTCAGTAACTTGTAAAACCAAATCATCATCAAAAGTAAATCTTTTTTTTACAGGTTCTACTAATTTTATTCTACTTACAAGATCTTTTAATCAGGAATTTAATACGTCGTTTTCTTCTTTAAGTTTATTTATTTTTACATTCAATTTTAAACTTTTAGCTCCATACAATCATCAATTAATTCCACAAAAGATTTGGCATGAACCTTTTAAGGGGATTTAGCTATATATTTTACCCCCCTCAAATATATAAAGCTTATCACCTTTACTCTATTCGTAATTAGGGATTAATTCACCTTGTCAGTATCAATAGTATAATCTTTCCCATAGGACAAAGTAATAGTTCTATCTTTACTGATTAATTATGCTCTGACTGTTGTAGTATCTTAAAAATATCAGGAGGATATTGTAATTAGTAGTTCCGCAAATCTATGTTATAGAACGTTCTTAAGTATTACTTGTGGGTAATTCATTTATTGCCTCAATAAAAGAAACAAAACCACCAATAAACAAGAGGGGGTGAAAAGAACAAAACAATAAAAAACCATAAAAAAAACCTCCTAAACCCCCAAGTCACTATCATCATTGTTGTTGCTTCCACATTTTTACTTGTCCCATCAGTCAAAGTCTTCATCTCTATCCAAGCGTGCTTAACGACAAAATCAATATAATCATAGGAATTATGGTTAGGGGAGTCATCTAAAATATCAGAATATTTCTTAGAGATACTAGGGCTTGGATTGTCTAGTAATTTCTGAAGATTTAAATAGCACTTCCTGTATTCATCGGATGACTTAATAAGACCCAAGCCTAAAGAAATATAAGGTGCAAATAAGCCAATCATAGAAAAAAAAGCTCCAACCTCAGAGGAATATGATCCGTGAAAAACTCTAAAAAGATGAACAGATAAGGAAGCAATAGAATAATAAAACCCTAAAATCCATAAAATAGTGTTCATGGTTCTCCTCTTAGACTCAGCAACCATGCGAACTTTAGAAGTAAGCCATATCTTATTCGCAATGTATGTTTTATATTCAATCATTTATTATCTTTTTCTCCTACGATTTCGAAGAATTTTATCTTTCTTAAAGATGATCTTAGTAGGGGGCTTCTTGAGTTTTCTAAGCTTTTCAAAACAATATTGACCTATCTTTTCAAACCTATCCATAAGAGAATCCATAATTCCTATAAAAGTATCAATAAGTCTTCCATATGAATTTATTAATGAATATATAAATGTAGCTATAAAAGAAGAAAAGCACAAATATTGATACCCTTACGATTAAAGTAAAAGCCTTAAGGATGTAATTGGTAATACTTATGCCTGTAATATCAATTCATTCCTTCTTTATTTATAAATTATTGTAAATACGGATATTTCCTATATCTTTAAAAACCCGTTCAAAGCGTGCACTTGTCTTTCAAATCGCACATCCATTTTTATAAGATATTCTAGCTACTTTATTTTTTAGTCAAGCACAGTTTTTCTTTCGAGCAGGATTAAACTATACTCCATAAGGTCAGAGATACATTTTCCATCTTGTTCCACATCCTAATGTAGTGATAAAAAACATTTAAAATCAATAAAAAAAGCATTTTAAAGCAATAAATTTTTTAATTATGAATTTAATATCTTGCACGTGAAGTCAGCCTTACCCTTTAAAAAGTGCAACCAAATACTATAAAAAATACAGTTAAATCAAATGGTTAAACTTTTTCTGGTGCCCCCGACAGGACTCGAACCCGTTACCTCCTGATTACAAATCAGGCGCTCTACCTGCTGAGCTACAAGGGCCCATCGACAATCGTACTACCGCATTAATAAATAAAAATCAAGAAATTATAAGTTTTTATAAACATAATATACTTGGTATTATGACGTAAATAGCTTTTCTGCATTTAAAAATTAAAAATGTTGTACAATATCTTGATATGATAATGTTTATATAGTGTTTAAATAACATATATTCTAAAACAAAATGACCGCGAATAAATAAGATATAAAGAGATACAATTGTTTTACAATTTTCAACAAAAATTGTAAATTGATCAGTTGCTTCTTTTAAAGTTATAACTCTAAAAAATGTAAAGTGACTTAAGGGATGAATCTTAGTGAAATAGAATTAGGTCTGCCAGATGATATTGAAGAACACAAAAAAAAATCTCAAAAAAAGTTTAAGAATCTTCAGGATATTATTTGTTCTCAATTGGAAACATTAGAAAATGAAATAAGAGAAAATTCGACAGATATCCCTTATTCAGATCTTTTCCAAGTAAAACATTGGTTACGCGATAAAAATAAACAAAAAGATCTAGGGGGGGGATGTATAGCAACGTTGTGTGGTGGAAAAGTATTTGAAAAAGCTTCTGTTATGACATCGACAGTTTACGGAGATTTATCTCCAAAGTTTAGAGATCAAATACCGGGAACTTTACAAAACCCATATTTTTGGGCAACAGGTATTTCGGTGATTGTCCATCCTTATAATCCTTATGTCCCTACAGTACATTTTAATCTACGCATGATTATCACTGGCGCTTATTGGTTTGGTGGAGGAATTGATCTAACTCCATTTTTAGAATCTCGTCGCAACCTCAATGATCCAGATGTGATACTCTTCCATGATATTTTAAAAAAAATGTGTGATCAGCATATAGTGGGCTGATTATAAGAAATATAAAGATTGGGTGTGATCGATATTTTTATCTACCACATCGACAAGAATCACGCGGTGTTGGAGGGATATTTTTTGATCATTTGCATTCTTCGCAAAAAATAGGGGGGATTGATGCAGATTTCTCTTTTGTCTCTAATGTCGGAGATTGTTTTGTCAACCTTTATTCATTATTAGTCCGTCGAAATTATCGTCATTTATTTACTGAACAGGATCGTCAAGAGCTATTAAAACGTCGTGGACGATATGTAGAATTTAATCTTCTTTACGATAAAGGAACGAATTTTGGATTTCAAACAGGAGGTAATGTAGAAAGTATTTTGGCATCTATGCCTCCCATAGTTTCTTGGCCATAGTAAATCAATTCAAGAGCATATAAGGAAAATAAGATGGAAGAAGTGAAAATCCACGAAAGTTGGAAAGTTTTGCTAGAAAATCATTTTCAAAGTGATTATATGCACAATTTAAAAAAATTTCTTATTTCTGAAAAAAGAAAAGGAAAAAAAATATTTCCCCGAGGATCTCATTACTTCCGTGCTTTTGATATCACTCCTTTTAACAAGGTGAAAGTTGTCATCATAGGGCAAGATCCTTATCATGGTTATGGTCAGGCACATGGATTGTGTTTTAGTGTTCCTGTTGGAACCCGTATTCCTCCATCTCTTGTTAATGTTTACAAAGAACTAAAAGAAGATATTAATTTCATTCCTCCTGCGCATGGTTTTTTAGAACATTGGGGATATGAAGGTGTATTATTATTAAACGCTGTATTAACAGTTGAAGAAGGACATGCTGCTTCTCATAGAGGAAAAGGATGGGAAAAATTCACAGATTCCGTTATTGATTTGATTAATAATAAGCGTAAAAATATAGTTTTCATGTTGTGGGGAGCTGCTTCTCAAAAAAAACAAGATATTTTAGACCATAAAAGACATCTTGTTCTTAAGGCTGCACATCCATCTCCATTATCAGCTCACCATGGTTTTTTTGGTTGTCGTCATTTTTCTAAAGCTAATCAATATCTTAAAGAACACGGGCAGACATCTATTAATTGGCAACTACCATTGTTATAGTAGATGGGTATTCGCCAGTAGATTTTTTCATTATACATCTCTAAAGATAAATCATACAAGGATATGGAGTTTATCGTCATTTGCTCTTATTAACATTAAGTAATTTTTTTAACCAAAAAATTTTGTTAATACCTTGCCAAAGTAATAAAAATAAATTAAAAAGCGTATTTAGAACAAAAACTATCTTATTCATAGAAAGGAATAATGGTTTTGTGGTTAAAAATAATCAATAATTTGATCAATAAAATATGGTCTCTGTCAATTGTACCTCTTATTCCAACAGAGTTTATCCGTAATCATACTAAAATATCATCTATTTTATGTAATAATTATCGGCATTCTATAAAGAGAGTGTTTGTTTGTTTTGTTTTTGTGATATTTATGATATTGTTGTATGAATTTATTCCTAATTTTGATTTATTTTGTTTACATTAATATATCTAATAATGCAATTTTATTGAAATTATATCATTAGAATTTTTCCCCTATTGTTAGTTATACATCTCTTACTGTTGGGGGGGGAGATACGTATACTTTGCTATATTTCTTTTGTTTTTGTCTTGGTAAATGATGATACAATAAAGAACAACGAAGATGATTCCCGTATTATAAAATGTGTTGACAATTACCATAATTGCGGAATCGGATGAAGTAGAAAGTATTTTATTTCAATATGAATTGGGAATAATTCCTGTAAAGTTTATTGATATGAATGAAAGACAAGCAATTGAATATGTCATCATGCATATTTATTAGGAAAATTGATATCAAGGTCTAGTATTGAAAAAAGTATAATTGAAAAAAGTATAATGACTCGCAAAGAATTTTCTGCATCTATGAACAAAAAAATGCAGTAACCAAAAAGCTGGGCTAAGGATGATTTTTCATTCGTATCTCAGTTTTAATATGATAAGATCGCAAAAAGTTAAAAATAAGGACAATGGGTTTTGATCTTTTATGAAGAGTAATGTGTTAAAAAAAAATTAATACTATGAACATAGTGTGATCAAACATCTTTCATATAAAATATAGTATATCAGTGTAATGGATATCTTAGTCAAAGAAAATATTTCTTCTTATCTCATAACCCCTAAAAAGCCACATTTTGAATTTGAAACAATAATACAAGAAAAAAATATGTGGCCAGTAGCAGGAATAGATGAGGTAGGGCGTGGTGCTATTGCAGGACCTGTTGTGGTAGCAGCTATTATTCTTGATCCAAATAACATTCCTGATGATATTAATGATTCAAAAAAAATGTCACAGAAAAAAAGAGAAGAATTATATGAAAAAATTATGAGTAGTGCAGTTGTTTCCATCGCTTCTGCCAGCAGTCAGTATATTGATCAGCATAATATTCATAAAGCTACCCTTGATACAATGTGTCGTGTTGTAAAAAATTTGCCGGTTATTCCACAATCTGTTCTTATCGATGGACGAAGTATTCCTGAACATTTACCATGCCAAGCATTTTCCATTATCAAGGGGGATTCTATTTCTTTATCTATTGCTGCAGCATCTATTATAGCTAAGGTCACACGTGATCGTTTTATGAAGATGGCTCATAAAAAATATCCAGAGTATGGATTTGATTCTCATGTAGGATATCCAACAGTAAAACATCGACAAGTTATACGCGAAAAGGGACCTAGTCGCATTCATAGAATGACATTTCGTCCATTACATAATTTATCTATCTAAAATTTTAGTACGTTTTTATTAACAGTAATTACACTCCTCATAGATATATTTAAATTTAATATCTATGAGAAGTATCAGATCAATTAGAAAAAATTTTTTATATCATAATCAAATGACTAAAAGTGAAAATTAATACCACAAGATATCATATGTGCCATGCCACTTTTACGATCAAGCGCAGCATTCATGGTATCTTTCATTTCTTTACTCATTCCATATAGAATTACACGAGGAGAAATACGATAATCAGCAGATACAGAGATGTTTTGATTTGGTATCATATAAGCTACACCAAAGCCCGCAGATGGATTTAACCCGTATACACTAAACGATTTATTGTCGACAGATTTTTTAATTGGAATATAGATTCCTCCTAATGTTCCCATTCCGTAGAAAAGAAACGAATCTATCGAATATCCTAACTTATATGTAGCATCTACATTTAAACCCAATCCTGCTAATTTACTAGATCGCTCTTCTTGGTCATATTGAAAACCAACACCGACATCAAAACCATGGACATAATCTCCCATCTGGATGTTATAGCCGAATATAGGTTCTAGTTTATCTCTAAGTGGTGTACCGTATGGTCTAATTTCACCATAAGCTGTCTGAGTTCCTGCCCGATGAGTTAGATTCAATCCTGCATGATAACCGGACCAGATGCCATATTCGTCATCTTGATATTCTACATTATGTACTATGTTACGTACTATTTTTTTTTCATCTAAGGATTTTTTTTTCATAGGAATATATATATCTCCCGCCATCGAGTAGCTTGAGATCATTAAAGATACTGCAAATAAAATACCACATTTATAAAAATTCATAAAACACCTTTCTTAAATTATTTATAAAAAGAAAATAATCTTCAACATACTATCCTTGTAATTAATTTCATTAAAAATTGCAACATGACTATAAGTATTTGTAGATATCTATTATTGGCTATACAAGATATTTTATATAACACATAAAAATTCTTAGCAGTAATTTTACATAATCCATGATAGAATCGATTATATTATTATATTACACAGAGAAAAAACTGTGATTCGATCTTTAAAATACTTTTTTGGAACATGGTTGCGACATGAGAAAAATCTAGAAAGTTTTTCTCCTCGTACTTTTATGATCTATTTTACTATTTTATTTACTATTTTTATTATAGCAGTGATATTTATAGCGAATGTTTCTTTATTTTATATCGGATTAACACCGTTTTATGGATTAGAATACATACTATTAGAAAACATATCTCTCGTTATTTTTTCTATTATTATATCATTATTATTGGGATATATATCTGGATCGATTCTTAAAGAATTATTTGTTTCCTATAACAAAATATCTAAATTAAGCCGTACTGATTGTCTTTCTGGATTGCTCAATCATTCTTCTTTTATTTCTAACCTTGAATCTGAAAATGGTAAACTATCAATTGTTTTTTTTGATATTGATTATTTTAAGAAAATTAATGATAATTTTGGACATCCTGTCGGAGATAAAGTAATAAGCTTTATTGCTGATCAATTAGTTTTAGTTTTTGAAAAACCTATGTTTGTAGGGAGATTAGGGGGGGAAGAATTTGCGGCAGCTGCTTTAGGAAATTCAGAAAAAGAAGCTGCAATTTTAGCTAATAATCTTCGACAAATTATAGAAAAATCTCAAATCGATATTTTAAATGGCTCATCTATTCGTATCACTGTTTCAGCTGGAATAGCAGAACGTCGTAATAAAGAACCCATTTCGACAATTGTTTACCAAGCTGATCAAGCTTTATATGTGGCTAAAAAATCAGGACGTAACCGCATTGTTTGCTTCAGTGATATTAAATAACCAAGAAAAACGATTAATTTTGGATAGAACATGAGCAATAAATCGATAGCATGATCTTATGATCAATCATCTCTCACCATACCAAGAGCACGCAAATATACGTCAAGAATTTGCTCTTCTTCCATCCATTGTTTTTCATCTTTTTTACGTAAAGAGAGAATTTTTCTAATTGCTTTTACATCAAAACCGGTTGTTTTCGCCTCATTGTAGATATCTTTAATATTCTCCGCAATAAGTTTTTTTTCTTCTTCAAGTCGCTCAAGTCGCTCAATTACAGTGCGCAACTGATCATGCGTAACGCTTTGGATGCTATCAATCATCATTTATCCTTAATTATGAATAGCTTCATTAACAAAAACCATAAACACATATGAACAAAGATTGTTATATCGTCAATCTAATAAAAGATTGTTATATCGTCAATCTAATAATAGTATTTATCAACAATATACTAAAATAAGTGAGCAACAATTTTTTGCTATTACACAATTCATAAAAAAATATACAGACTTTTTTTGCGAAATGAAAAGAAATTACCTTGGTTATCAAATATTTTTTCTTCAAAGTTTTAATATAAATCTTGATATCTATGCAGTCTTAATTTTTAAAGCAAATATTGAAAATAGGAAGGATGTCTTTCTCCCTTATAAATCAATAAACCATCCTGTGGATTAAGTCTCAACGCGTACTGCACAAGCCTCGATTAGCAACAATCGCTCACTTTAATACATCCTATGTGCCATTGGCTATCTAACCGATTAAAAAGCTTTTGCAAAGGCTTTTTGGGCTGTTCAAGATTATACTCAAGATGATATTGTAGATATTGATCATCGTAAAACACTGTAGATTGTAGATACTGTAGTATGTTGATCAGCGTAAAACATGTAAACAACTTTATCTTTTCTAGATCTTTATCTTTTCTAGTATCAGGTTGGAGGTTTTCTTACTTATATATATCGGGAAAATATAATGAAATAAAAGTTCCATAATATTTATTATGCGATTAATAGTGGTTCACAAAATAACCTCATATCATAGAAAATGGATTTAGATAATTATTTAAAATTCTAAGAAAAAACTTTTCATCAAAAAAATAATAGAAGAAATTTAAATTACCCTAAAAAACCAACAACAAAATAAAACAAACATAAATCTCTTAAAACCTCTAGAGCGATTAAAAAAATAGAATAAAAAAAAGCAACACGTAAAATAAAAGAAAATAATCCATAAAGTGTCATAGTAAAAAGTTCCAATATGTTACAAATAAAGTGAGATAACAATGAGGCTTCGGGAAGCTACTTTAATATTTAGTCAATGAAGGCTTCGCCCCCACCTTTGGTAGGTCCCCAACACTCGTCTCATTCTTCGACTTCGCAAGCCTCGGTTGCCCCTCGGATGGTCTCAATAGAGAACCATAACGAAAGGACGCTCTAACTCTTCGTATTTTTCTTTATAAGATATTTACAAACATACCTAGCTTAGGATAAGTCTTCCTGAAGAAGACGTACATGAGAAAATCCTTCATAATTCCATTCATTTTGTATTTCAGCTTTTTTAAGTAATTCCTGATCTGGATCTTGATGTATCAACATATGAACATGAGGATTTCCAGTCTTATGTTTCTCAAACACATAAAAATAACGAAATGTTTTTTTAGTATTTGTTCGCAAACGTTTTAAGAATAAAGTTACCCTTTTCCCAAAACTTATACATAAAAGGTTATATTTCATATCAGTATCTAAAATAGGAAAAACAGAAGAAATCCTAGGGAAAGAATAGTTCGATAAAACCTCATGATAAACAACGTTTTGTTTATACTTCCTACCTAATCTAGTATCTAGTATCTAGTATCTAGTATCTAGTATCAGGAGAATCATCAACAAATTCTCCAATAGAAGTAGCATAATCAATGGTATGCTTTTTAGCTGTAAATGTCAAACTAATAAACCAAGTACGTGTAGAACGAATAACTTCTGTCTGACAACGATGTAACCAAAATAAACCACGATTCTTTAAACAAGATTCACACTTACGACAAGGAGTAAAAACAAAAAAATAATATTTAAAAGAAAATATAATACCAAAAAAGATCTTTTCCCGCTGATAATATTGTAAAAAAAACAATAGGATCTAAACAAGAACCAGAAAAATCAATAGGAAAAACATTGATAATGTTTTATCAAAACTATGAGAAGAACAAAAATAACTGAGAAGAATGAAAAAGAATATCAATATTTCAAACAAAGATTTTCGTCAATAAATTGGCAATACTAAATTTACTGGAAAAAATTTTTATGTCGTAACTGAATATCACTTATTCTATCTTCAAAAATTTGATTGTTGAAACTGTCGTTCATATTCTTAGAAATAATTTCTCTGATAGATTCAAGAGAATAATCTGCTACTTTTATATAAAATGAACGCTTAGCTTCTAATTCCATATGATTTATTTTTTTTTCTAAATCCACACGATGTACAAAAAAAATTTTCTGCACATGTCGATGATTATCATCTTCAATAATTTTTGCTTTTTGTTTAGCGGCTAAAATAATTTCACTGACTTCTTTTTCAACTTTGCTATATTTTTCTTTATATTGCACTAAAATATTTTCTGATTCCTCACGTAAACGTCTTGCTTCTAATATTTCATCACGCACTTTATCAGCATGAGCATCAAGGAAAGATAATATCTTTGAAGGGATACGCATATACATCAATGCAGTGAGAAAAATAACAAGAGATATAAAAACTAAAAAAGTTTCATCAAAAAAATTCATTAATCACCCTCTCTTCTGATCTATCACCATTTTTATGGTAGATTGCACATCTACATCAGAGACGGGAAAACCAATTTTTCGAACTAAATCTTTAGTAACTTCTTCTACAACGAAACGGATCTCCTTTGATGCTTTGTTTTGCATATCATCTATTTTAGATTGTGCATCTAAAAGTTTATTTGACAAATCTTTCTCTAGAATTTTTCTTTGAGAATCTAGATGATTATCAGCATTTATTAGCGCCATATCAACAATCTCCTTGGCATTCTTGCGAGCAATTACCAATAATTCTTCATACGATGAAACGATAGAATCCACTTCTTTCTTAGCAAGAATCGTATTATCTTTGTCATCTGATATTTTATTACGACGCATCTCCATAACAAAATACAGACGAGGTAAAATAAATCGATGCATTATCCAATAAAAAAAACCAAAAATAATAAAAAGCCAGAAGAATTCTGATAAAAAAGTTCCAGTATGAAAAGGAGGGAATTTACTTGAAAAATCAGAAGATGAAGTCATATTTGCCTTCTTTATAATTGCGAAATGTGTTCTTCGTCACATTACATTTAATCCAAAAAATTCTTATTCAAACTACGAAAAGAAGAAGTATTACTATTAAGAGCAAAAATATTGCTACTGATTCAGCAATTGCAGCAAAAATTAAAACTTGTGACTTTTGATGAACAGCTGCAGATGGATTGCGCAAAGCTCCAGACAAGTAATTAGAAAAAATGTTACCAATTGCAAGCGCAACTAGTCCCATAGCTAAACACGCCATACCAATAGCAAGAAATTTCGCTGCTAAAGAATAATGACTAATTGCCGCAAGTGCTGATACTGATTCTATTCCCATTTATTTCTCCTTGTTGTAATTAAATATTGACGTTTTTCAAAATAATTTCACTATAGTTTTAATGTTGATCACATTTATATACATCACCAATATATAAGCAGGTTAACATCATAAAAATATACGCTTGCATAAATGCAACAAAAAATTCAAGACCCGTTATTAAAACATTGAAAATAACGGGTAAACAAGAAAATATCATACCTAAGACACCAATAGATGCCATGGAGGTAGAAAATCCGGCAAATACCTTTAACATCATGTGTCCTGCTAACATGTTTGCGAATAAACGTAACGACAGACTAATCGGACGAGATAAAAACGAAGCAATTTCCACAAAACAAACCAATGGTTTCATAACTGTAGGAATCCCTGATGGAATAAATAATTTTAAAAATCGCAAGCCATTCTTATAAAAACCAGATATAATAACGCTTAAAATGACCAAAAGTGCGAAACTTGCAGTTATGGATATTTGACTTGTAAACGAAAAAAGATATGGGAACATACCCAATAAATTAGCCGTTGTTAAAAAGAGAAATAAAGAAAAAACAAAAGAAAAAAAACCTTTAGATTGAGGTCCAGCAGAATCACATAAGGTAGACATAACGAACTGATATATAATTTCAAAAACAGACTGCAAGCGCGTAGGAACTACTTTGCAGTTATAGACCGCAAAGAAAGATGTAATAAAAATAACCAATGAGCAAATAAGCATCGAAAGAGAGGAGTTGGTAAAAGACAAATTTAATCCACCAACATGAATAGGAATAACTTCATGTACTATAAATTGACTCATGGGAGATTTAGACATGCACTACTCTCTCTTTATATTGACACCACTATAAAAATAAAATCTACAACCATTTATACGTACGAGCAGGATTCAAAAATACTTCCGTATACTAAAAATATATTTAAAATATTTACATCGAAAAATACAATGTTCAGCATATTAAAAAAAATCAAAATGTCTACTAAATATTAAAGATTACATCTATAAAAATAAATTACATCTATAAAAATATTGAATATTAAAAAAAAAAGACGACACATTAGCATCATAAAAAAATAATAAAAAATCACTCTTAAAAAAATAATTTCAAGAGTGAATATCATCCATCTAATGACAAGAACAATATCCTTTAAAAAAATCTAAAAACATTGCTATACCAAACAAGTGCTTTTAAAAAATCCAATCATGCTGTCTTACAATTCCTTCATAAAAAAGGAAAAACCAAATATTCTTATATTTTATATCATGAAATTTTGGGTATAACTTTTCTTTATACAAGTTCGCATTCATAAGTAAATATCCTTATACATAATTCAATCAAGTTTTTGATTAAAATATCTAACAAAACACCTTTTGTTTTTCAAACCATATCACAGAAAAAATCACCACTTAAAAAATATACTTTACTATAAAGGTCAAGAGGTTATTTATGATATTAAGAACTAATATTCAATAAAATTGGCAAAGGCCTGTAAAATAAATACCAGTAAGTCAGTGAATTTTAGAATGATAAATTGCATAAAACTAAAGAAAATCAATGAGAAAATTTCTTGTGATTTTTTAAATCACCGAAGAACAGCGTACTATTTTGTATAATGCTTTTAAAAAAACATCAATATCTTCTTGTGTAGTGGTATCACCACAAGAAATTCGTAAAGCACCCGTCGATGTATCATATCCCATAGCATTTAGCACATGATTTTTCTTGGTTTTTCCAGAAGAACATGCAGATCCAGCTGAGACAGCGATTCCTTCAAGGTCAAGAGCAATTTGTAAAACTTCTGCTTTTAAAAAAGGGATACTAAAACAACAAGTATTAGAAATTCGCTGCACATCTTCTCCATAAATGATGATATTAGGAATTATCTTTTTTAATTCTTTTTCTAAATAATTGCGTATACCAGTGATGCGTAAAGAACGTTTTTGTATATCTTTTCCCATATATTGTGCGGCAGCAGCAAATCCACTAATAACAGCATAATTTTCTGTACCTGCACGATGACCTTTTTCTTGATCCCCTCCTCTTAAGAGAGGAGATGGCAACAAAGTATCTTCTCGAAAGATAAGCGCTCCAGATCCTATAGGAGCCCCTAACTTATGCGATGAAATAATAAGAAAATCCGCTCCTATTTCTTCTATAGAAAGAGGAATGCGCCCTGCTGCTTGCACAGCATCGACAACTAAAATACCTTGATATTTCTTAACTATCCGCGAAACCTCTGTGATTGGCTGAATGACGCCTGTTTCATTATTAACCAACATAATAGCTATCATAGGAATACCACATGCAGAATCTCTGTTCTCTAAAGCATCAGCCAACGCCTTAAGATCAACGATTCCTTCAGATAAAACTGGTATCTTATGAATTTTATGAGAAGGAAAATGTCCTCCTGAATAAACAGCAGGATGCTCTATTGCAGAAATATAGAGCGAATCAATCAATAATTTTTGAGACCCCTTATAAAAATTAGGTGTTAAAACCCAATTTGCTGACTCTGTTGCACTGCTTGTAAAAATAATATGCTCGGATTTTGCACCACAAAAATCAGCGATAATCCGACGTGATTCCTCAATATAAAAACGCGTTTTTTGCCCTTCTCTATGCACAGATGAAGGGTTTCCACAAAAATCTAAAGCTTTGACAAAAGATTTTCTTGCAACATCTAAAAGAGGTGCTGTAGCGTTCCAATCAAGATAAACTCTTCTAAACAATATTTTTCTCTTTATTTATCGTATAAATATGCTTTATACGTAATCTAAAAATAAGATAACTATCTTAAACTCAAGTATCTTCCTAACTATTAACATAAATCTAACGCTTTTTTTATTAATTTAATTATAAAAAAGTGTTGTTATAATAATTATCTTTTTTGTAGAAAAGTAGCATCCAAATGCCCGAAGTAGTTTTCAATGGCCCCTCAGGTCGCTTAGAAGGACGTTATCAACCCTCTAAAGATCCAAACGCTCCTATTGCGTTAATACTTCATCCTCATCCCCGATTTGGCGGAACGATGAATAATAATATTGTTTATCAGCTATTCTATCTTTTCCAAACGAGAGGATTCGTCTCATTGAGATTTAATTTTCGAGGAATTGGTAGAAGTGAAGGAGAATTTGGCCATGGTGATGGTGAATTATCTGATGCTGCCGCTGCTTTAGATTGGGTGCAATCTCTCAACCCTGAAAGTAAAAGTTGTTGGATTGCAGGTTATTCTTTCGGAGCATTGATTGCTATGCAGCTTTTGATGCGGCGTCCTGAAATTAATGGTTTTATATCTGTTGCCCCACAGCCTAAAAGTTATGATTTTTCTTTCTTAGCACCCTGTCCTTCTTCTGGTTTGATTGTCAATGGCAGTAATGATCTGGTAGGCGCAACATCTGATATCAAAGAATTGGTAAACAAGCTTATGAATCAAAAAGGAATTTCTATAACCCACAAAATTATTTCTGATGCAAATCATTTTTTTGTCGGTAAAGTGGATGAATTAATAAGTGAATGTTCTCATTATCTTGATAATTCTTTAAACCAAAAATTATCCCTCTCACAACAATCTTTCAAACGTCTTCGTTGAAATATCATATTTTTCAATAGGTACTATTAGATTTTGTGAGCTTTGAGCTAAAGGATAGCCTAAAATAAGATATTAATGGGAAACTATAGGCATGGAAAAATGTTCTAGGAGTACTTGGAAACTTGCGCATGGTCGTAATATAGATATCGGCTATCAATCACTTATTATGGCGATTGTTAATGTTACACCAGATTCTTTTTCCGATGGAGGAAAGAATTTAGTTCGTGAAAAGGCTATTTCTTATTCTATTAGTTGTTTAAAAGAAGGAGCTGATATTATTGATATTGGCGGAGAATCTACGCGCCCTGATGCTATACCAGTCAGCGCAAAAGAAGAACAAAAGCGTATTATCCCAGTTATAGAAGAATTAGCTAGCCGTACGAATGCTATTATTTCCGTTGACACATATAAACCTGAAACTGCTGAATTGGCTATTAAGGCAGGAGCTCATATTGTTAATGATGTGTGTGGATTGCAAAATGATATAAATATGGCTAAGAGAATAGCAAAATATAATGCCGGTGTTTGTATTATGCACACAGGTCGTAACCGTACAAAAATTGTCGATGTTTTTGAAGATCAGTTTTACTTTTTAAATCATTCACTGGAAATTGCTTCACGTTCGGGAATTTCACGGGAACAAATAGTTATTGATCCAGGTTTTGGATTTGCCAAAAAAACTAACGAAAGCTTTGCCTTAATAGAAGGATTTTCAAAATTGAAGAATCTTGATTTCCCTATATTAGTTGGTATATCAAGAAAAAAATTATTAGGAGAAATAACACACAGTAATAAACCATTGAATTTAGATGATAGCACGGCTACAGTCAATTGCCTCCTAAGAAAAGCAGGAGCTCATATCTTTAGGGTTCATAACGTGAAAATCAATAGAGATGCTTTGCGTATAGTTGATAATGTTATGAAGACTCAATCTTAGTTTACAGATAGTAAGATGAAAAAATAATATGTTTAATACAAGTTATACAATATTTTTAAAGAATTGTTCTTTTTTTGCCTATCATGGTGTTTATAAAGAAGAACAAAGTAAAGGTCAGCAGTTTTTTATTGATATAGAAATGCGGCTTATAAAAAATTTTGTTTTAGATAATGATAATATAGAAAATACAATTGATTATAGTGACGTATTTACCGTGACAGAAAAAGTCGTTATTGGAACAAGACATAACCTTATTGAATCTCTTGCAAATGAAATTGCTACGAAATTACTAAAAGAATTCAAAAAGATCAATCACATCATTGTTACCGTAAGAAAGCCTAACGCACCAATTAAGGGTACACTTGACTATGTAGAAGTCAAAGTAGAATATTCTCATGAACAAAAAAAATGATACTATTGCGATCGGACTAGGAAGCAATATTGGAAATAAGAAGAAGTATATTGCTCAAGCCTTGCAATTACTTAACAACCATAAGGATTGTGAAGTAATATCTGTATCGCGTTTATATCATACCCCTCCTTGGGGAAAAAATGATCAAGATTTTTTTTTCAATGCTGTTTCTCTTATTAAAACACGAGTTTCTCCCAATGAATTATTGGATATTTTGTTATCCATTGAAAATAAATTAAATAGGAAACGTGATGTATTATGGGGCTCTCGTACAATTGATCTTGACATCCTTATTTTAGGAGATTACGTATGCGCGACTGATCGCTTAACAATACCTCATCCATATATTACAGAAAGGGCTTTTGTAATAGCACCGTTATCTGACGTTGCTCCTGACATAGTTATTAAAGGATTGTCTGTAAAAAAATGGTTTGATCACATTGATGTTTCAAAAATGCAAGTTATAGATGATAGTCGTGACTGGTGGATTGATTGTGATTAACACATCGATTGTAATCTCAGTGAATCAACAAAGTAATATTTTCATTGTTTGTAGGAATTAGATAATTTTCTTCATATTAACAACTGTCATGATGATGTCTTGTGTATATTTAATCAAGGAAAGACGATTATTCCTCACTTCTATATCATCTATATTGACCAGTACTTTATCAAAAAAATCTTCAATAGGTTCGTATAAAGAATACAGGAGATCTCCTATTTGATGATATCTCTTATTATGCAGGCTTTCTTTTATACGAAAATTAAGATCAGATATAACGCTATACAGTTTCTTTTCAGATTCTAGTAAAAATTTTTGAACATTAATGTTTGTTGATATTTCTGTGTTCTTTTTTTCTTCTATAGATAAAATTTGAACAATACGTTTGGCAGATAAGAGGAATTTTTGTCCTTTAGTGCTATTAAAAAACTCATTCAAATGAGTAATGAGATCAACCACAGTTAAAAGATTGTCATTTTCAGGTCGTAATATTGCCTCAATGAGATCATGTCGAATACCTATCTCACGTAAGTGTAATTTTAAACGATCATGAAAAAACATAATCAGAGTACTATCTTCTATCAATTGTGATAAAGGAAGATCAATCTTATTAGATAATATAATACGGATAATGCCAAGTGCAGCTCGACGTAATGCATAAGGATCTTTTGAGCCACTTGGCTTTTCATTAATCGCCCAAAAATTGATGAGAATATCGATTTTATCCGCCAATGATAAAGTAATTGATACTTTATTGGTTGGCACATCTTCTAACGGACCACGTGGTTTTAAGTGCTCTTCAATAGCATTACAACAAACGACGGATTCATTTTGTAAAGCAGCATACTCTTTGCCTATTTTCCCTTGCAACTCTGGAAATTCTCTGACGATATCTGTGCACAAATCAGCTTTTGCAAGTACTGCTGAACGATCTACTAAATCGATATCAGAATCTATTAACTGCGATATTTTTTTTCCCAGGGTTCTGATACGTGATACCCTTTCTCCTTGCGTTCCTATTTTAGTATGAAAAACTACATTCAACATATCAAGTTTTGCCATACGCTGATCTAGCGGTTTAGATAAATCAAGATTAAACTTAAGTGCCGATTTTTTTAAAGAAAATAAGTCATAATAATTCTCTTGATCACGTTTCCAGAAATGTAAAGCATCTTCCAAACGAGCGGCCACTACCCTACTATTTCCTTGCGCAATTGCAATTCCACCATCAGCAGCTTGAATATTAGCAACTAGAATAAAACGATTCGCAAGCTTACCTTCCCGAGTGCGCGTGACAAAACACTTTTGATTCGTCTTAATAGTCAAACGAATCAACTCCTCTGGAAGACAAAGATATTTTTCATCAAAATATCCCATAATAACTTGTACCCATTCAACAAGACCCATAATTTCTTCTAAGAGATCATGATCTTCCA
Organism: Candidatus Liberibacter africanus PTSAPSY; assembly: GCF_001021085.1. NCBI lineage: Bacteria > Pseudomonadati > Pseudomonadota > Alphaproteobacteria > Hyphomicrobiales > Rhizobiaceae > Liberibacter > Candidatus Liberibacter africanus. Next base: position 1,132,509 of record NZ_CP004021.1, read on the forward strand.
CTAATTCTAATCCATGAGTAGAAGCTAACTGCCGTGCACCTTGAAGAATGCTTTGACGACGATATTCTGGGTCTAATAATACCATTCCTTTTTCTAAACCTCTGATATAATCATCAAGACATTGGACTTCTATCGGGTGTGGTGCATGAAAACGATGTCCATAAGTAATCTTTCCACAAGGTATGTCTTTTAAATCAAGGTCAATGATTTTACTTTGGCCATTTTCAAGAACAAGAACACATAAAATTGATTTTAATGGTCTTATCCATGAAAAATCACTAATTGAAGAATTGTTTGCACTCCAACGCATTGATTTAGGCCAAGGAACCTTTTGAATCGCTATAGGTACTATTTCTTTAAGAATATCTTCTGCTAAGCGTTTTGGCTTTTTCAGAACTGCTAAATAAACATCTCCTTTTTTCAGATCTTTTTTAATTTTACAATCAGAAATTTTATCTAATCCTGTAGATCTCAAAAATCCATCAATTGCCTTTTGTTCAGCTCCAACTCTTGGCCCTAATCTTTCTTCAATTTTTTCTGGAGAATACGGAGTTAAACCATTAAGGTATAAGAACAAGCGATTTGGTGTCCAGTACTGACGCATATTTTGATATGTTAAGCTATATTCTTTCAATAAACCAATAAGAATTGTGCTCAAATCTTCAGTAGCTTTGCGCTGCATACGTGCAGGAATTTCTTCAGAATAAATTTCAAGCAAAAAATTAGGCATTATTGATTCCTATTCTTCAAGATTATAAATTACTCATACATTTTAATGCACAAGATATGAGCAAGATATGAGAACGTCTATAAATTTTTTTATGAAAGAGAACAGTAAACGAATATTCAAATATTTGTACAGTTATAGAATTCGTTATGCATTAACATCTAAAGGAAAATATGAAAATGCGCTTTTATAAACTGCTTTAAACTACTACATGAGTACCATTTATGGTACCCGGTGAGGGACTCGAACCCTCACGCTTCCGCGTTTGGACCTAAACCAAGTGTGTCTACCAATTCCACCAACCGGGCATAATACATTTTCTTACATCTTATACTTTATAAGTAAGAAATCAATTTAATATTCTAGAAGTACTACGAAAAATAATTTAAAATAGGAATTATTACTCAAATATTTTTTCTTTCCAGAAAATGTTTAATTCCATTCAAATGATTTATTAAATATTCAATGCATTTTTGTTTTCTATCCTACATATCCTTTTCCTACATATCCCTTTTTATGTCGTTACTTACAGTCTGTAATCTGTGTAATTTCTATATGGACAAATGAAATAATTTCGCAAAAACGATGTTGAAAAACAGGATTCGATGATTGGAATGAAATAAGAGAATAAATCATCAAGCATTTTATTCGTAAAAATTCTAAAATATTTTGGCATAATCAACTATCTTATTATCGAAAAACTCTCCAAGACGCTTAATCTCCCATTCTAAAAGAATACCTGATTGATTAAAAACCTTTTTCCGTACTTTTTCACCAAGATATTCAAGATCATATCCAGTTGCATTATTGGTGTTAATCATAAAATTACAGTGTAACTCTGATATTTTAGCACCTCCAAATTCTAATCCACGACAACCAGCTTCTTCTATTAATTTCCACGCAGAGCGTCCAACAGGATTTTTAAAAGTAGAACCTCCGGTTTTCTCTTTAATTGGTTGTATTTTTTCACGATAATCACGAACATCATCGATGGCAGATTGAATAACATTTTTAGATTCTTGGAATCCCCGCAGAACCACATGAGTAATAATCAAATCTTTTGCAAGATCTGAAAAACGATACTGATATTTTAATTTATTTTGAGGAATAACATGTTGATTCCCCATACGATCTATAACATGCACTTCAACCACATGCTGAGAAGTCTCACAATTATTAGAACCAGCATTCATATATGCTGCCCCTCCAATTGATCCCGGAATACCATAGAAAAAATGAAATCCTCCAATACCATAACGCAAAGCCCAGTTAGCGAGAGATTTCCCTGAACAACTAGCACCTACAATAATTTCACAATCATTTCTTTTTTCTATACTACTAAAACCAGCATGCGATAATCGCAAAACAATGCCCTTAATCCCAGCATCACGAACTAAAATATTTGAACCTAGTCCCACAATCGTTATAGGAACATCATGAGGTAAGAGAGAGAGAAAATATTTTAAGTCATCTATATCCTGAGGTTGGAACATGACTTCTGCATTACCACCAGCGCGAAACCATGTTATCTTATTCATTGGAAAATTTTCCTGAAATTTCCCCTTGAACTGTTTGCTTTTATTTCTTAAAGAGACTAAATAGTTTTCGTAAATCACATCATGCATATATTTTGTCGAGTAACCAACCCAAGCTCTCCAATCAGAGAAGCTGCCCATTGTGTTATATTACCTGCCCCGAAGAAAATAATAAAATCACCTGCTTCCGCAACATCTAATATCTTCGCTACAAGATGATCAAAAGAATCCATGTAATATGCTTGAGGATGTCCATTTGATTGAATTTTCTTCACTAACTCCGGAGAAGAAAATCCAGATATTTCTTGTTCTCCAGCCGAATAAACAGGGGAAATCAACACAGTATCAGCATCTCCAAAACAAGTGGAAAATTGATCAAAAAGTGCTGAAAGACGTGAATAACGATGTGGCTGATGAATAGCAATAATCTTACGAGGACAAATTTGACGAACCGCAGAAAGAACGGAAGATATTTCTATTGGATGATGCCCATAATCATCGAAAACATGCACATCGTTCCAAATACCAACGAGACTGAATCTTCTTTTGACACCAGAAAATGATGCTAAGCCTTCTGCTATATTTTCTGATGATAAACCTAATTTATGCACTACTGCAATAGACGCACAGGCATTAGAAATATTATGTTCCCCGATTAATGGTAGAGAAAGATCCTTGATGACCGAAGGTTCTTTGCTAAGAACACCTTGAACTGTAACATCAAAAATAGAACGATCTGAACATCTTCTAATATTTGAATAACAAATATCAGCTTGAGAATGTCGACCATAGGTAATAATTTTACGATTTTGAATGCGAGCAACGAGAGAAAGAATCTCCGGATGATCAAGACAAACTACTGCAAAACCATAAAAAGGAATACCATCAATAAACTTGTAAAAAGCGGCACGAATAGCATCAAAATCACCATAGTAATCTAAGTGTTCTGGATCAATATTCGTAACGACTACAATATCTGAAGGCAATCTTATAAATGTTCCATCTGATTCATCGGCTTCAACAACAATCCACTCACTCGTCCCAATACGAGTATTTGTTCCATAAGAATTAATAATTCCTCCATTAATAACTGTTGGATCAAATTTTCCTTGTTCAAGCAATGTTGCAATTAACGAAGTTGTTGTTGTTTTACCATGAGTACCGCTAACAGAGATAGATTTACGACAACGCATAATTCCAGCAAGCATTTCAGAACGAAATATTACAGGGATATTTTTCTTACGCGCGGCAATACATTCGACATTATCTTTATCAATTGCCGAAGAAACTACTAGAATTTCAGCATCATTAATATTTTCTACATTATGACCTATAGAAACTTTAATCCCTTGTTTACGAAGTCTCTGTACATTCGGGCTAATGATAACATCTGATCCTTGCACATGATAACCAGTATTGTGCAAGACCTCGGCAATACCACTCATTCCTATACCACCTATTCCAACAAAATGTATTGGACCCATTCCTTCTGGATTTAGCATGTGCAGTCCTTCTCTAAAACGAGAGCTATACCTTGTGGAACCAGCATGTAAACTTCCTTCCTAAAAAAGATCTACTCTTTGCATGAGCAAGTTGTTCAATTATATCTGATAACATTAAAACTGCCTGAGTTTTTCCTTTCTCAGAAATATTTTTAGCCATTTGAGATAAACATTCTGGATTTTTCATAGCAGAATAAAGTTCATTAGCCAATCGTTCAGGAGAAAGAAAATCCTGTGTTATCACTTTAGCCCCCCCTCCTTCTTGAAGATAATGCGCATTATGCAACTGATCCTGATGAATGGAATAAGGATAAGGTACAAGAATAGCTGGACGTCCTATAACAGCTATTTCGGAAACGGTCAAAGCTCCTGATCGACATATCAACAAATTTGCTTTCACCATATGCCGTTCAATATCTTTTAAAAAAGAAAAAATATTTACTTTACAGCCTAATTCACTATATTTTTTCTGAACTCTTTCCTTATCATCTTCATGAACTTGTTGCGTAATCACTAGTCTTTTACGCTGTATTTTGGATAGAAGAGAAATGCTTTTAGGGATAACATCAGAAAAAAATCTTGCTCCCTGGCTTCCTCCAAATACCAACAAGTAAAAAGGTTTATCTGAATCACTAACCTGATAAGGAATATCTCGCATTCTTATCAGTGAGTGACGTATAGGATTTCCTGTAACGATAACTTTATGTGATAAATTTTTTTTTTGAGGAGATACCATTCCTCTTGCTATCAATTGTACGCCCCAAGATAAGAGACGATTCGCTCTTCCCATAATGATATTTTGTTCATGGATCATAGATGGTATCCGCAATATTATTCCTGCTAACAAAGGTGAAACAGTGTGATATCCGCCAAAACCTACTATGACTTTTGGTTTTATTTTTTTTATCAAACGTAAAGAAGCAAAAAATCCTTTCACAAAATTTATTAAAGAACGACAAAAAACAATGGGATTAGAAAATCGAATTGGAGAAGAAGCTATTTCGAAAATCGAATCATTAGGAAAATCCATAGTGAAAGGTATAGCACGATGATCAGTTACCAAGCAAACAGTATACCCTCGAGCTTTTAATTCATGTGACAAGGCTATTGCGGGCAATACATGTCCCCCTGTTCCTCCTGCTACTAGTAATACGGCATTATATTCTGACATATCTATAGATCCTAAAACATGTGTGGTGTGGAAACACGCATAAAGTCTTCTTCATAAGCGCGTCTCTCAGGGCGACGACATGTTAATGCTAATAGATAGCCCATTGTAATACATATTCCCAGCATAGAAGACCCTCCGTACGATATAGCAGGCATTGTCATTCCTTTAGTTGGGAGAAGATGTAAATTAACACCGATATTAATAAATGCCTGTAAAGCTATTTGCAATGCAAGACCGAATATAGCCATACGAATAAAATCATCTGATTCAGTTAATGAATAGATAAAAGCACGAACAACTACAAAAGCAAAAATACATAAAATAAAGATACAAAATATGATACCAAATTCCTCAGCAGCTACAGAGAAAACAAAATCCGTATGACTATCTGGTATAACACGTTTTATAGTTCCTTCTCCAGGTCCTTTACCGAACCATCCACCATTAATAATAGCATCACGCGCACTATCTATTTGGAAAGAATCCCCTATTCCAGTCATAAAGTGGTTAATGCGAAACGCAACATGAGGCATTGTTTGATAAGCAATAAATAAACTCACTGCCCCTAAAAAAGCAAAGACAATAATCCACAACCAAGAAATACCTGTGATAAAAAACATACAATCCCATATTAAGCATACAAGAATACTTTGTCCAAAATCAGGTTGTGCAATTAATAAAGCTATTACAATTCCAAATAATATCAAAGAAAAAATATTCCCTGGCATTTCTGGATGATGCATTTGTTCAGCAAAAAACCAAGCGCATACAATAATAAATGATGGTTTGAGGAATTCAGAAGGCTGTATTGATGTTCCTGCAATATATAACCAACGTTTAGCTCCTTTAATTTCCACTCCCCAAAACAATACTAAGACCATAGCTATTAAGGAAAAAAACAGCAAAATAAAGGCAGTATTTTTTACTGTTTTAGGGGTAAAAAAGGAAAAAGATATCATAATAATTATGGACGGAATAAGAAAAAAAGCATGTCTTTTAACAAAATAGAAATTATCTAGACCTAATTTTTCTGCTACAGCAGGCGAAGAAGCAAAGGACAAAACGAGTCCTAACCCTAATAAAAACAAAAACGCCATGAGAGACATCCAATCCACGGTCCAAAACCATTCTGCTAGAATCCCTCTTTCAGCTCGTTTTACCATGGAGATTGTCTTTCCTTCTCTATATCAACAAACATTTCTATGTCTTTTATCTCGGAAACCAGTGACATAAATGAAAATCCTCTTTCTCGAAAATCAGTATATTGATCAAAACTCGCACATCCTGGTGAAAATAATATAACAGATGAAAGTTGCGTATTTTCTGCATCACGAATAGCGCTTTTAAGTGCTTGATCAAGAGTGTTAGAAATAGTGCTATGTATTTTGCATCCGAGATGATGAGAAAAGAGCATAGAAGAATCCCCAATAAAGTAAGCTTTAGCTATCTTTGATAAAAGAGGGAAAAGAATAGAAAAATCTTCCGATTTAGATACACCACCTGCAATCCAATAAATTGCACGTTTTTCGTTAGAGATTGCGTTAACAACAGAATGAAGATTCGTTGCTTTCGAATCATTAATAAAAATAACATCTCCTAATTGTGCTATTGTCTGCAAACGATGTGTTAAACCATCAAACGAAGATAATGCTCTTTTGATATCATCATTTTTTAAACCTAATCGCATACAAACGGTAGCAGATGCTGCTAAATTTTGAATATTATGTTTTTTAATTTCTCTTGAAAAATCAAAAATTATTTTTGATGTTGAAGAACATTTAAGGGAATATTCGTCAATATATAAATCAGAATCTAACGGCATTAATTTAGATGATATTCTAGATATAGAATGTTCGCAACAATTCACATCACTGGCAATTTTCTTACATTGATCATCCTGTGTACAAATAATCGCATGTTTACTCATTTTCACAATTTTTTCTTTAATGCGCACATAATTATCTAAACTATGATGACGATCAAGATGATCGGGAGAAATATTTAAAAGAACCCCTATAGACGGATCAATTGTTGGCGCTAATTCTATCTGATAAGAAGAGCACTCAATAACGTAAAAACGATTGGGAACAAAATATTCAAGATTTAAAATAGGAAGACCAATATTACCGCCTAATTGTACATCGTAACCATTGTTTTGTAAGATATGAGCGATCAATGCAACTGTAGAAGACTTACCATTAGTACCAGTAACAGCAATAAAAAGAGACTGTTGCAACGAAAAACGTCGTTCACGCACAAATAATTCGATATCTCCAATGATTTCAACATTAAATTGGTTAGCTAATGTGACACACCAATGAGCGTTTTCTCCTGTTAAAGCAATCCCTGGAGAAAGAACTAAATAATTAATATTGCTCCATGAAATAGTACGAAAATCAACGACTTTTATGCCCATATCTTGTGCTTTTTTCACAGCAACAGGATGATCATCCCAAGCAATGACATGCGCCCCAGAATTATTTAAGGAATTCGCAACAGATAATCCAGAACTCCCTAATCCAAAAATGGCAATCGAATGATTCTTAAAACTTCTCAATTTCATAAAATGATTAACGCAGTCCCAAAGTTAAAATCCCAACAACGGCTAGTATAAAAGAAATAATCCAGAAGCGGATTATTATTTGGCTTTCACTCCAACCTTTTTTTTCAAAATGATGATGGATAGGAGCCATTAAGAAAATCCTTTTTCTCGTTATCTTAAAATAAAAAACCTGAATGATGACAGAGAGTGCTTCAACGACGAATAACCCTCCAATGACAATCAGCGCTATCTCATGTTTAGTTGATACGGCAACTCCCCCAATAAAAGCACCTAATGCTAAAGATCCTGTGTCTCCCATAAAAATCGTTGCTGGTGGAGCGTTGAACCATAAAAAACCAATTCCCGCACCAATTAATGCACTGATGACGACAATTAATTCTGCTGAACCTGGAATAAAATAGACTTGTAAATAATGCGAAAAGATAACATTACCCGTGATATACGCAATCAATGAAAATGCGATAGATGCAATCATAACTGGTACAATAGCTAATCCATCAAGTCCATCTGTTAAATTTACAGCATTAGCAGTAGCAACAATGACAAACGCAGTAAAAGGAATAAAAAAAATTCCTATATCCAGAAACATGTTCTTTAAAAAGGGAAAGACTACCATAGTTTTTGTTTCTAGACCTAAAAAGGTTGAATTTGAATAAAAAAGCAAAATACAAACGGCAAATACAGCAATAATAAACTCTATGATAATTCTCACTTTCCATGATAAGCCTTTCTTATCTCCAGTGACAATTTTTGCATAATCATCACAAAAACCAATCAAACCAAAACATAACGTGAGCAATAAGACAATGTTCACATGGATAGAAGAAAAATCAGCCCACAAAAGAGACGATCCCATCAATCCAATCAAAATTATTATACCACCCATAGTAGGAATGCCGATTTTTTTAGAATGCATTGGTAAATCAGGAACCCGAGAAGGTTGTCCCTGATATCCTTGAAGGTAATGAAGATATTCTATAATCTTTGAACCGAAGGCTAAAACAATAAAGAAGGCAGTGAAAAATGCTCCACTAGACCTAAAAGTAATATATTTCAAAATATTAGTGGCCATATAATATTCTGAAAAATCAGCCAATCGGATAAACATTCTCACCTCTTTGGTAGTCTTCTTTTACAAACTGCTATCTCAGGTCTTAACTAATAACCGAGAATTCCTCAAGCAATAACTTGACAAGACGATGAAATCCACAGGAATAAGAAGATTTAACAACTATAACATCTCCATCAATGAGAGATGCTTGGATAAACAAAAAAAAATCTTCTATTGTTTTAGAGTAATGCACATGAATATTATGCGACAATACATCTTTTAACGCTAGAATATGAGTACCATGCAACCATATATGTGAAATGTTATATAAAGACAAAACTTTCGTTAAATCAATGTGAAAATATTTTGATTGTTCTCCCATTTCAAACATATCACCAAGAACAGCAATTTGACGTCCCTTTCCATCAGGTCTTAACTAATAACCGGGAATTCCTCAAGCAATAACTTGACAAGACGATGAAATCCACAGGAATAAGAAGATTTAACAACTATAACATCTCCATCAATGAGAGATGCTTGGATAAACAAAAAAAAATCTTCTATTGTTTCAGAGTAATGCACATGAATATTGTGCGATAATACATCTTTTAACGCTAGAATATGAGTGCCATGCAACCATATATGTGAAATGTTATATAAAGACAAAACTTTCGCTAAATCAATGTGAAAATATTTTGATTGTTCTCCCATTTCGCACATATCACCAAGAACAGCAATTTGACGTCCCTTTCCATGCGGATAAATTTGAGATAAAACTGATATTGCTGATTTCATAGAAATGGGATTTGCATTATAGCTTTCATCAATTAGGGTAAAAAATCCTTTTTTACATGCACAACGATACCGCTTTCCTCTTCCTTCTTTGGGATGAAAAATAGAAAGTGCTTTGATTGCTTTGTCGATATCAATATTTAGAATCGAGAAAACTCCTAATGAGGCAAGCATGTTTTGTGCCATATGATATCCAAGAGCATGATGTGTAACTTCTGCTAATTTACCCTGTAATTGCACTTGCATCCAAGATTTTTCATCACTATCTTTCCGTTTTTGCAACTGAAAATCAGCATTAGGTGATTCACCAAAAGAATAAATTTTATTTATTCCAAGAGTATGAGCTTTTTCTTTAAGATATGAAAAAAAGGAATCATCGTGATTTAAAAAAACAGCCCCATTTTTTTCTAATCCCTCAAAAATCTCCGCTTTGGCAGAAGCAATTTCTTCTATCCCTGAAAAGTTTTCTAAATGCGCAGGAGCAATCTTGGTAATCATAGCAATATGCGGACGAACCAAGTGTGTTAAAAAACGTATTTCACCTAAATGACTCATGCCCAATTCAAAAACACCAAAGTCTACATCTGCAGGCATACGTGCTAACGTTAATGGAACGCCAATATGATTATTATACGAATCAATACATGTATGGGTTCTACCCAAAGAAGACAAAGCAATGGCCAGCATTTCTTTTGTGGTAGTTTTGCCGACAGAACCAGTAATAGCAATAATTTTCGCCTTAGAACGGCGACGTGCAACCATAGCAAGTTTTGTTAGAGAAGATAAAACATCCTGCACTACAAAGACCGGAACAGATAATGATCCTATAGATTGAGCCATATCTGAATTTATAATAACAAGACAGGCGCCTCTTTGCACTGCGTGTAAAATGAAATTATGACCGTCATAGTTAGGGCCTTTAATAGCAAAAAATGCTTCTTTGGGCGCAATGGAACGGCTATCTATTGAAATTCCCTGCACAAAATCTTCAGGCACGTTTCCAATAGACTTACCCTCGACAGCGTGGAGCAAATCATGGAATGTCCATAGATGTTTCACAAAGAAGATCCTAAAATTTCACGTATAATATCACAATCAATAGACATTCTGACGACCCCTTTATTGATAATTTGTACTGTTTCGTGTCCTTTACCTGCGACAACTAAAACATCTCCTTTGTTGAGCATAGACAAAGCAATACGTATCGCTTCTACTCGATTTCCTTCTTCAATAAATCCAGAAAATCCATTGATAATTTCAGCCCTTATTTTTTTAGGATCCTCAGAACGGGGATTATCATCTGTTACGATAACAGTATCAGCTAAATCCAGAGCAATTTTTCCCATCATTGGGCGTTTCCCTTGATCACGATCCCCACCACAACCAAATACAACAATAATACGCCCTGATGTAATAGTGCGAACATTTTTTAAAACCATCTCAAGAGAATTTGGAGTGTGAGCATAATCAACATAAATTTTACCGCCCTTGGAGTTTGTGCCAATAAATTCAAAACGACCAGGAACAATATTTAATTTTCCTAAACATTCAATAACAGTTGGAATATCTATTCCACTGGCAATACATAATCCTGCGGCGACTAAAGCATTGTATACTTGGAATTCTCCGGGCAGAGAAAAAATAAAATTGAAATCCTTTCCCTCAATAGATAGAGAAACTTGTTGTTTATCAAGGATAGAAGAAGAAGATTTAACAACTATAACATCTCCATCAATGAGAGATGCTTGGATAAACAAAAAAAAATCTTCTATTGTTTCAGAGTAATGCACATGAATATTGTGCGATAATACATCTTTTAACGCTAGAATATGAGTGCCATGCAACCATATATGTGAAATGTTATATAAAGACAAAACTTTCGCTAAATCAATGTGAAAATATTTTGATTGTTCTCCCATTTCGCACATATCACCAAGAACAGCAATTTGACGTCCCTTTCCATGCGGATAAATTTGAGATAAAACTGATATTGCTGATTTCATAGAAATGGGATTTGCATTATAGCTTTCATCAATTAGGGTAAAAAATCCTTTTTTACATGCACAACGATACCGCTTTCCTCTTCCTTCTTTGGGATGAAAAATAGAAAGTGCTTTGATTGCTTTGTCGATATCAATATTTAGAATCGAGAAAACTCCTAATGAGGCAAGCATGTTTTGTGCCATATGATATCCAAGAGCATGATGTGTAACTTCTGCTAATTTACCCTGTAATTGCACTTGCATCCAAGATTTTTCATCACTATCTTTCCGTTTTTGCAACTGAAAATCAGCATTAGGTGATTCACCAAAAGAATAAATTTTATTTATTCCAAGAGTATGAGCTTTTTCTTTAAGATATGAAAAAAAGGAATCATCGTGATTTAAAAAAACAGCCCCATTTTTTTCTAATCCCTCAAAAATCTCCGCTTTGGCAGAAGCAATTTCTTCTATCCCTGAAAAGTTTTCTAAATGCGCAGGAGCAATCTTGGTAATCATAGCAATATGCGGACGAACCAAGTGTGTTAAAAAACGTATTTCACCTAAATGACTCATGCCCAATTCAAAAACACCAAAGTCTACATCTGCAGGCATACGTGCTAACGTTAATGGAACGCCAATATGATTATTATACGAATCAATACATGTATGGGTTCTACCCAAAGAAGACAAAGCAATGGCCAGCATTTCTTTTGTGGTAGTTTTGCCGACAGAACCAGTAATAGCAATAATTTTCGCCTTAGAACGGCGACGTGCAACCATAGCAAGTTTTGTTAGAGAAGATAAAACATCCTGCACTACAAAGACCGGAACAGATAATGATCCTATAGATTGAGCCATATCTGAATTTATAATAACAAGACAGGCGCCTCTTTGCACTGCGTGTAAAATGAAATTATGACCGTCATAGTTAGGGCCTTTAATAGCAAAAAATGCTTCTTTGGGCGCAATGGAACGGCTATCTATTGAAATTCCCTGCACAAAATCTTCAGGCACGTTTCCAATAGACTTACCCTCGACAGCGTGGAGCAAATCATGGAATGTCCATAGATGTTTCACAAAGAAGATCCTAAAATTTCACGTATAATATCACAATCAATAGACATTCTGACGACCCCTTTATTGATAATTTGTACTGTTTCGTGTCCTTTACCTGCGACAACTAAAACATCTCCTTTGTTGAGCATAGACAAAGCAATACGTATCGCTTCTACTCGATTTCCTTCTTCAATAAATCCAGAAAATCCATTGATAATTTCAGCCCTTATTTTTTTAGGATCCTCAGAACGGGGATTATCATCTGTTACGATAACAGTATCAGCTAAATCCAGAGCAATTTTTCCCATCATTGGGCGTTTCCCTTGATCACGATCCCCACCACAACCAAATACAACAATAATACGCCCTGATGTAATAGTGCGAACATTTTTTAAAACCATCTCAAGAGAATTTGGAGTGTGAGCATAATCAACATAAATTTTACCGCCCTTGGAGTTTGTGCCAATAAATTCAAAACGACCAGGAACAATATTTAATTTTCCTAAACATTCAATAACAGTTGGAATATCTATTCCACTGGCAATACATAATCCTGCGGCGACTAAAGCATTGTATACTTGGAATTCTCCGGGCAGAGAAAAAATAAAATTGAAATCCTTTCCCTCAATAGATAGAGAAACTTGTTGTTTATCAAGGATAGAAGATACCTTTTTAAGACGAATAAATGCTCCTTGATATCCCACTGATAAAACACGACAACCAGCATTGTGAGCACGATGCATAACCTCTTGGGAGCAAGGATCATCTGAATAAATAACAGCAGGAGATTTTTCAGGTAATAATTCTTCAAAAAGACGCATTTTAGCGTTTAAATATGCTTGTTTGGTTTTATGATATTCTATATGATCACGCCCTAAATTGGTAAAACATCCACCACTCAATTTAATGCCATCTAATCTATGTTGATCTAATCCATGACTGGATGCCTCAAGAGATACATGGGTCACACCCTGTGAAGATAAATATGATAATGCTTTTGCCAAATAAACAGAATTAGGAGTGGTTAAGCTGTTATGATGTGGAAAAGAAGCAATCGAACGCATAGGCCCAATTTGAAAAGACGATAAACCAGAATATTGATAAATCTGTTGCACAAAAGAAGCAACGGAACTCTTTCCAGAAGTCCCTGTAATGGCAAAGATTTTTTTAGGATGTTCACCATATAATTTAGATGAACAAAGAGATAAAAAAATTCTCGTATTATCGACGAATAGAATCGGAACATTCTCTCTAATAGCAACTGAAAAATCGTGTGATGAATATGTAGAAGATACGACAATAGCTTCAGCACCTTGTGCTATCACTTGCGAAATAAAGTCATGACCATCTGCCTTATGTCCAATAATTGCTACAAACATCCAACCTTTTTGAATACAACAGCTATCCGATGAAATTTCATTGATTTCACGTTCTCCCCACTGCATTGAATAAGACGATAATTGATTCATAAGTTCTGGAAAATTATTATGTATCAGATCTTTTAATTTCAATACTATTTCCTCTGCACAATGAATGAAAAAACTGTTTTTCAATACCTTGAAAATACCTCACTATCATCGTCTAATGTTGAATATATTTATTTTAAAAAAACGGGTTTAACACCAAGCATAGACGCCGATCGACGAATTATTTTTCCTACCATAGGAGCAACATTTATTCCAGCAGTAAGCTGATTGTTTTCTTTGATTGTTGGGGAATCCATAAAACTTAGTACAACATATTGAGGATCATTTATAGGAAAAACCGCAAGAAAAGAATTAAAGTTTAACTTTTCTGAATAACGTTTTTTTATCACTTTTTGAGCTGTTCCTGTTTTCCCTCCTACTTCAAATCCTTCTACAAATGCTCTTCTCCCTGAACCACTTGTTACCCCTTCTCGCAATAAGTAACGCATTATTTTTACTGTACTTTTTTTGAGAACTGTACGCGATATTTTATTAGCTTCTTCATGATTGCGAACCATAAATGTTGGCAGTACCAACTGACCGCCATTAACAAGAGAAGCTGCAGCAACCGCTGTTTGCAATGGGGTTGTCGAAAGTCCGTGTCCAAAAGAAATCGTTAGTGAATGCACCCTCTTCCATTGTGATGGATGGGAAGGCTCTTTAACTTCAGGCAATTCAGTTTCTATTTTAGATAACAAACCTAATTTATGCAAAAAATCTTTGTGTTCCTGAATACCCACAGCCTCAGCAATTTTAGCCGCACCAATATTAGAAGAATATCGAAAAATTTCCGGAATAGTCAAAATTCGCTTTTGTGGATGAAAATCATTAATAACAAATTTTCCTTCCCGAATAGGATGACGAGTATCCAAACTATCTTTTATTGTAAACAAACCACTATCAATCCCCATAGCAATAGTAAATGCTTTAAAAATTGATCCCATTTCAAATGTTCCATATGAGATACGATTGAGCCATCCTTCTTGATTTTCTGTTAATACTTCATGGGGATCATGGTCAGGAACAGAAACCATCGCAATGATCTCTCCTGTAGAGACATTGAGTATCACTGTACCCGCTGATTCTGCATTATATTTTTTCTTATTTTCAAGCAAAGCTTGATGAACTATATTTTGAACACGTAAATCTAGTGATAATCGAATAGGAGGCAAATCTTTTATGCCTTTATTTATTGTAGAATTACTCGTCAATCCTTGCATATCAAGAAATTTTTCAATACCGCTGATACCACGATTATCGACATCGACATAACCAACAACGTGTAATGTATGAGAAGCAGCAGGATAGAAACGACGTTTTTCAGTGCGAAAACCCAATCCTGGCAACCCAAGAGCTAAAATTTTCTTTTGCTGTTGTGGAGATAATTTACGACGCAACCATTGAAATTTTGTTTTGGACAGCAATCTACGACGAATCATTTGAGAATCAAGATCAGGTAATACAATTTTTAGTTTCTCAATGATTTCATCAACGGAAATAATCTTGTGTGGTTCAACGTAAAGGGAAAAAGTAAGTATATCTGTCGCTAATATTTCTCCATTTCTATCAATAATATCAGGGCGCGATATTCCATAATCTTCAATATTCATTGAAGAAACAGGATGTTCAGGTTTTGTAATTCCATATTGGATCAATTTAATGATAAGAATCACGCATATCATAAGACAGAAAACAATAGTCATGGCAATGCGATTTTTGCTGTGCGCAATGACCTTGCGACGTCTTTTTTGAAAAAGATCATTTCTATCTTCCATATTCCGCAATGGAAAATTATCATTATAGCGTAACATAACTATGATACTATCATAAAATAAAAATCATTTTAGAAGCATAACTCCTTAGTCAAAAAATCGGTAAATTCATTTTTTTTGTACAACCTTTTGGTAATATTTACGTATTTTAACTTTTTTTAGAGAAAAATCAGACCGATTTTCAGAAAAAGACTGTTTCTTTTTTAAGTGGGCTAAATCATCATACGCAATGAGATTACTAATAATTGTTGGTTGTAATTGCAATTCTTTTTGATAAAGAGCAACCAAATCTTTAATACGATCAGGCTGAACCAATAACGCCCACTGCGCTTTCAGCAAATCAATATAATTTTGCTCTAAAACGATTTTATTTTCTAAGATTCTGAGCTCTTCTTTTTTGTTTTCCACTTTATGCTTAATGGAATAAGTGGTAGATATAGAAGCAAGAATAATACCTAAAATAATCAAATCAAATGTTTTAAACATGTCACCCTCTAAATTGAGAAAGCGCGGGTAATCGAGCTAAATGTGCAAAGGAACAATCTTCCTTTAATGGTGCTGAAGTACGTATTCCTGCACGTAATTTTGCGGAACGTGCTCGTCTATTAATGGCTATATCATCTGTATCTGGAATCACAACCTTTTTAGTAATAGATTGAAAAACAGCAGGATGTGCATGGGGAGAAATCATATGACGCACAGCTGTTACTTTACCTGAACGACTAGTAAGAAACTTTTTAACAAGACGATCTTCTAACGAATGAAAAGAAACCACTATTAATACCCCCCCACATTTGAGCACTTTTTCTGCTGATTGTAATCCTTGAAATAATTCTCCTATTTCATCATTAACAAATATACGTAGCGCTTGAAATGAGCGAGTGGCAGGATGAATACGATGATTCTTACCAAGATAAACGGTATTTTTAATTAAAGAAGACAAATCTTCTGTCGTTTGAAAAGGTGCAAATTTACGACGTTTTACAATAGCATGTGCAATACGAGAAGCTTGTTTTTCTTCCCCTAAAATCCCTAAAATACGTGTCAAATCTTTCACATCTGCATAATTGACAACATCAGCGGCCGATACTCCTGAACAAGACATGCGCATATCTAAAGGACCTGGTTTTTGAAAAGAAAAACCTCGATGAGCACAATCAATCTGCATAGATGATACCCCCAAGTCAAAGACAATTCCATCAACTCCTTCATCTGGGACATAATTTTGCAATTGAGAGAAGTTTGCTTGGAAGAGAGAAAATTGTTCTTTATAGTCTTGCATGATTTCTTTTCCTCGATCCACTGCAAGTGGGTCGCGGTCTAATGCAATAACATTAGATCCCATTTTACAAAAGGAACGGCTATATCCTCCAGCACCAAACGTTGCATCCAAAATAATCTTTCCTGGAGAAGGATTGCAGAGTGCAACTACTCTTTCTAACAGAACAGGAATATGAACATCTATTGTCGAAGACACCGGTTTAGCAAGCATGGATTCCATAGTATATTTCCGATATATTTTTCATTTTTTCAAAGAAAATAGCTTTAATCTCTTGATTATTTTTGTAAATTTTCTAATCCTATCATTGAATATGATTGCCCCTTTTCACATAAAGAAAATTCATTTTCAATGCTCATAAACACACGATATAGAATATACCATCAAAAGACCTCTTTATGAAATCCGTTTTCAAAAACAATCCTCTATAAAGCCAATTAGTTGTCTAAATAAAAAGTGGATCACTATCTTTTACTGATCACAAGAGGAATTTTAATTTTGAATGGTGATAAAAGCAAACTATAAACTAAAAAAACAACCGCGAATAATTCAAAAACCAATTCATAATCGATAATAAACCAACAAATAATTTAAGATATATCTCACACAATCTATAATACAATCTCTTTATAAACGAAACAATTATCTAATTGTTTTATGGTATGAATAATTGTCACAAACATTTTGCAGAACAAAGGTAATGGAGGGCAATTTATTCTCATAACTTAACCACTATTGCAAATATAAAATTTAATTATATAATATCCCGTGGAGCACCATTAACGTGTAGAGAAGGAAAGCAATATTGTCAAATTTTTATCGTTATACACCTTGAGAATTTCTCCTGTTATAAATTTCATGTGTATATATTGACCATAGAAATATTAACATCAAAAGTTGAAGATTAGGAGGGATTTTTGATCCTAGGAATCATTCTTGACACGTATTTCAATTTGTCTCTCAAACAAACATGCATGCATACTCCTGTTTTTTCTCAAGGAGTGGTGCATAGTAATTGTTTATGCCTAAGCAAAGTGTAATCTCATAAATGTTATATACTACAGTTCCAACAACACCCTATCTCGACCAAAAACCAGGTACATCGGGATTACGAAAAAAAGTCAATGTTTTTCAGCAAGATTCTTACGTAGAAAATTTTATCCAATCTATTTTTAACAATATAAATTACACAGAAAAAACACTCATTGTTGGTGGAGATGGTCGATTTTACAATCGCGTTGTAATACAAAAAATCATTAAGATCGCCGCAGCGAACGGTTTTTCTCGGATTATTATAGGTAAAGGGGGCATCCTTTCAACCCCCGCTGTTTCTCATCTCATTCGCAAGTATAAATCCTCTGGGGGCATTATACTCACCGCTTCTCATAATCCTGCAGGTTCTACACAAGATTTTGGCATAAAATACAATACCAGTAATGGAGGGCCAGCTTCTGAACAAAAAACACAAGATATCTTTGAAGAATCAAAAAGAATCACTTATTATCGAATCATAGAAACCAATGATATAGATATTGACCACATTGGAACACAAGAAATAGCCAATATGGTTATATCAATCATTGATCCTATTGAAGATTACGTCGCATTAATGGAAAATATTTTTGATTTTGATGCAATCCGCAAACTTCTTAGCCTTGGATTTCGCATTGATATTGATTGTATGAATGCCGTAGTAGGACCTTATGCAAAAGAAATATTAGAGGAAAAACTTGGGGCTCCCGCTGGTTCGGTACGCAATTTTGTCGCTTTAGAAGATTTTGGAGGACGTCATCCAGACCCTAATCTCATTCATGCAAAAGACCTATACGATCGAATGATGACGGATGATAGTGCTGATTTCGGAGCCGCTTGTGATGGAGATGGTGATCGAAATATGATTCTAGGCAAAGGAATATTTGTCAATCCATCTGATAGTTTAGCGATTATGGTTGCCAATGCAGGATTAATACCCGGATATTCATCTGGCTTGATCGGTGTGGCACGTTCAATGCCCACGAGCACTGCCCTTGATCGTGTTGCCGAAAAATTGAATTTAAAACTATTTGAAACCCCCACTGGTTGGAAGTTTTTTAGTAACCTACTAGAAAATGGGATGGTTACTATTTGTGGAGAAGAAAGTTTTGGGACAGGTTCATCTCATTCCCGTGAAAAAGATGGTCTTTGGTCTATATTATATTGGCTCAATATTTTAGCGGTTCGAGGAGAAAGTCTCTCAGATATCGTCCATAAACACTGGACTACTTATGGTAGAAATTACTATTCTAGATATGATTATACCGATATTCCTACAAATGATGCACAAGATTTTCTAGATAATCTTCGTTCTAGAACAAACCGTTTAATTGGAAGTTCATTTATTGGAAAAAGAATAGAACAAGCGGGTGATTTTGTTTATACAGACCCTATTAATGGCAATATAAGCGATAAACAGGGAATATATATTGTCTTTGAAGATCAATCTCGCATAATTTATCGTATATCTGGTACAGATACAGATAATAGCACTATACGAATTTATATCGAATATTATGAAGCTGATTCATTAAAAAACTTACAAGACACACAAGAAGTACTGTCTGAACTCATAGACGTATCCCAAACAATTTCTTGTATACGACATTATATAGGAAACAAAAATCCTCTTATTGCATCATAATGCTTTCGTAAAACTATTTATAGTTTTCACCCTAAAAATATCATTTGCTAGTCATTTGCTGTGATCCATTCCATAAAAATAATAAATTTTAACTAATAAATATTTATATATTAGTAAAATTCGCTTTAAAGTGGTATGTATGATAATATATCACAATAGATACATATCATATCTGTAAAAAATTTAACTTATAAGGTTGGAATAAAGTTCAAACAATGTTTTTTTACATAAAAAATCTAATTTTTGATAATATATTTCTTTTGTTGAAGAATATAAAAGGTTTTTTTAGTATTATGACAGCAATCTTTATTGCAATGTTCGTTATTCTTATATCTTTTGCTATTGATATTGCAAATTTTTTATATTTACGAAGCCACATACAATCTTCTATCGATTCTGCTGTTCTTTCTGGATGTACGATTATTTTATCAGATCCAAACGTAATAAATATAGGTCAGCAAAAAGATAAAACAAATAAGATATTACGAAATGAGCTAGAGCGCCATTTAAAACCAATATTTTTAGAAGATGCGCGACATATTGCTAATAATACGAATATTTCCATGCTCAAAGATCCGATCATTCCATCACGATATATAGTGAAAATGAAATCGTCGTATCAAATACCTGACAAGAAATTTTTTTGCAAAAATTTGATTCCAAAAAATGCAATTGAGTTAACAAATATAAGTACTGGAATACTTGAAAAACCTTCTAAAATGCAGAATGTTATAATAAAAATGGTGCTTGATTCCTCTTATTCTATGATAGACCAATTTTCTAATGATGAGATAGAGGCCAAGAAAAAACCAAAATTTGTGAGAAGACTGTTTTATAATGATAACAAATCAAATCATCCAGAGAATATATTACTAAAACTATGTAAATCCAAACAATACTTAGCCGGAACACCTAATAGAAAGGTAGACATTCTCATAGAATCCGCTTGGAATCTTATTACCAATATTCAAGAAATGCAAAAAGATACACAAACCATCGAATCAGTATACATAGGATTTAATTCTTACTCCAAGAAAATAGAACAAAATTTCGTGCCTACATTAAATCTAAATTACATAA
Organism: Candidatus Liberibacter africanus PTSAPSY; assembly: GCF_001021085.1. Taxonomy (NCBI): domain Bacteria; kingdom Pseudomonadati; phylum Pseudomonadota; class Alphaproteobacteria; order Hyphomicrobiales; family Rhizobiaceae; genus Liberibacter; species Candidatus Liberibacter africanus. The sequence continues at coordinate 1,153,162 of NZ_CP004021.1, forward strand.
AAGATAAATTGTGTGATATCAACCCAACTGGTGATACTAATACAGCCATTGCAATGGAGAATGCTTATAACGAATTATCTGAGGTGACGAATAATAATCTATTTATGGATTACAAAAAACATGGTACAATGAAAAAATACGTTATATTCATAACAGACGGAAAGAATAGCTTTGAGGCTAACTTAAATGATCGAAAAACGCTTGCGACATGTGAACAGTTACGTAAAGAATCCATAAAAATCTACTGCGTAAGCGTTGCTGCCCCACCAGAAGGAAAAGACCTATTACTCAAATGTGCTAATTCTCCAAAAAATTTTTTTATTGCGAATAATGGTCAAGAATTACTCGGTATTTTTAATAAAATAAAAAATATGATAAAAGAAGAAATTGTTGTGAAGATCGCACCTAACGAATAGATCCTTGCAAAATAAAAACATTCTTTTTCAACAGTGTTCCACCCAATATGCAGTTTAAAATTATGGAATACATCTGGTTATATTAAACCACATTTTTCTCTATCAAATGTTTTTAATCAGTAAAATAAACCGAAGAATAATGATTACGTATATAAATAAAAGGGCAAAAAAACGCACATTACTCATCGGTCGATATAATATGATGGTTAACAGAACCAATGATAGATTCATGATAGAATCTATCATGAATTCAATATGGCTACTATGATAATACCACAAAATAGTAGAATCTATAAAAGCAATAAAAATAACTAGATTTCTACCACTTAAGATAATTTTATTGAAATTTTTAAATACCATTGACACCCTTTACTTATTTCAAACAATATAAATCATCACTGTTCATAGAACAAGCTAATTATTATCAAAATAATTATATCAAAAATATATCGTTGTATATGACAGTTATTTTTTTATTATATATTTTATATAACACCTTATTGAGATGTAGAAAAATAAATTATCTTCTGTATTATAATAAAAAACATCTCAACGATTAGAGAATAAATAGAAAAATTATTTATCCTTTGACTCTTACTTGATATTTATTATGAACAATCACTCGAAAAATATCCTGAAAGACTCGTAAAAGAGACGCATTATTTTTGACATCATAATGGTATTCAGAGGAACTTCCACATTTTTTTAAAAATATTTTTCCTTGAGGAGAAGCATTAAGAGATATAGTTATTATTTTTACAGAATTTTTCTTAGCTTTATCGCATATTTTAATAGTATCAACATCATTTTTTTGCTTGTTATTTTCGCCATCTGTTAAAAGTATAATAAATTTCTGAAAATCAAGAGAAGGAATTGTTACTTTCTCACGAAAAAGATTAACCCAAAAAGATCTCTTCTTATCAGCAGTCACTATTCGGTATGCCGTCTCCATTGCGGGAGTTGAATCAGTTGATCCAGTTGATAGAGCATCCATATCTTTAGAAACGTATTGGCGTATTTTTTCCGTTCCCCACGATGGTTTTATGTTCTTTTCGACACGAGTTGTATATCCTATTAATCCTATGTATACTTGTTGTTGTGCATTGGAATAATTTATTGCATCAAGTAACTGAAGAACCGCATTTTTTAGTGCTGTTATTTTAGAGTTTTTATTCTTTTGGCAAACAGAATCCGAATCTTCGGTTTCTAGATCAGAATCCATCCCGCAAAGCATTGAAGCAGAAAAATCCAGAACTAGTTCTATCAAAAAATTAGGGGGTTCTCCTGTATCTATCGTCAACATAGCAGGAACAAAAGATAAAATTTTATGACTGTATCTATGATGAAAAATATTTTCTATAAGTTGCAAACGATAGTCATAAGATGTTGTAACATCTAAATGATAAAAAATTTTATTATTTGAAACACTAAAAATATTGTTTTGTAAACTAGAATAATTTTTCAGATCATTTTTCTGCTGAGCGATCATAACATTAGAATTATTTACAATGTTCTGTATTTCTTCTCGATAAAATGCCTTAGAACTTTGAATCAAATTTTCTTTAACATGATTTCTAATAAACTTTTTTACATCGTCGATTAAAAGCCTTTTTGCATGATTTGAAAAATTGTACCCTAATCTATTGAAATTTGACACCATTTTTGATGCACCAGCCAAAACAGCAGAATTATTGGCATGGTCCATAGAAGTTTTCTTATAATACCAATCCAAAATATATATCAAAAAGCTTGTAACCGTCAGAAACAATATAATAATCAAAGAAAAAATAATGGAGAAATTTGCTTTTTGAGAAAAGATATTTTTTTTAAAGTAAAAAAATAATCTGCTTAAAAAATACATTTAAAAATCTTTTTAACAAAATAAAAACCAAATAATTGTGATTTTTAATTTACAAAATAATTTTTTTTTAAAAAACTGTGATTTTCTATGAAAAATATTGATGTATGTACAATGAGTGAAATGTTATCATAGACAATTTATTGTCTATGAAAATTCATTTTTTATAATTTACAACAAAAACTAAATAATATAAAAAAATTATTTGTGCATCTCTATAATAACAAATCACAAATGATATAAATATATTGATTTATATTAATAGTAATGTTCAAAGCCATATTAATGTGCATAATGATCTGGAAAAAATTTTAACTGCAAAGTTATCTAACAATTTCTAAATATCTCTCATGTTTTCTTCATTGTATGTCTGAAAATAGATTGTCTAATAAATCAAAGGGATAGGACAAATCAATGAACGATGATTTACTGTCTAAATTACAAAAAAATTCCACAATAATAGATAAAATATTAGATGAGTTATTATTACACACATCATGTCATATGCAAACACAGCATAATGATCGGTTACTCTCTGCAATTCGTTACGCCCTCTGCGGAGGAAAAAAAATACGAGCATTTTTAGTCACTGAATGCGCTTCATTATTTAAAACAAATTATTTAACAGCATTACGCATTGGTGCTGCTATCGAGTGTATACACTGTTATTCTCTTATTCATGATGATCTTCCCGCAATGGACAATGGACATACTCGACGTGGTAAGCCGACAGTACACATTCAATATGATGAAGTAACAGCCATTCTTGCTGGGAATAGCTTGTTAACCTATGCATTTGAGATCATTTGTTCTCCAGAAACTCAATTGGACGATAAAGCTCGATCTGAATTAATGCTTTCGCTAACGCGCAATATAGGATTACAAGGCATGATCGGTGGACAAATGCTAGATATTCAAGATGAATTTATAGATGAAAAACAAATGTTCATGATACAAAAAATGAAAACAGGAAAACTCATGGGCTTTGCTTGCGAGGCAGGGGCTATTATTGCAAATACAAGTCAAGAAGAAAAACAAAGACTACGTTGTTTTGGAGAAAATTTAGGAATTATTTTCCAATTAGTTGACGACTTGCTCGATTTTGCCGATGATTCTTTTAAAACAACAAAAAAATCATCTAAAAATGCAACCACTAAAAATAATAGTTGTGTTAAAATTAAAGGTAAGGAATGGGTAAAACAGGAAATACATCGAAGAAATAAAAAAATACTTGAAATCATGGATTCGTATAAAGAAAAATCACAATTTTTAATAAAATTATCTAATTATATTTCTTTTGCAAAACAATAAACATCAATAATACAAATATAAGAATTAATTAACTATACTAAAAAAATTAATAGGAAATATAATACATGCAGCGTTTAATTTTGCATTTAAGAAAAATATTTTTCTCAAAATATGTACTTTGTGCTTCGTTATTTATTATCGTTGCTTACTATTTTATTCCCTACCCTCTTCATCTGACAAATCAATCCGTGCTCCGTATTGGAACAGATGGAATTTATCCTCCCCATAGTTTTCATACTAAAAACGGCGGAGGTGAACTAACAGGATTTGATATTGATCTGATTAAAGAAATAGCTCATCGCCTTAATTTAAAAGTAAAATTTTTTGAAACCGCAGTCAGTGGACTCATTGCTGGAATCGATACTAATCGTTATGATGTTTTAGTAAATGTTTCTGTTACACCGCTACGGGAAAAAAAATATAGTTTTTCTACCCCTTATATCACACATAATTTATTATTAATCGTACGTAGTGATGAACAGAATATTCATTCTTTTAAAGATCTATCCGACAAAAAAGTGGTTCAAATACTGGGGACAGATCTTTCTCGATTCACAAAAGAATTAGCATCCCACTTAATATTCAGTCATAATTTTGAACAATCTTTACAATTATTATTAAGTAAACGCGCTGATGCTACTATGATACCTGATATTCCTTTTCTAAATTTTTTAGAACGTCGTCCTAATGAAGCACATTTCTTTAAGATTGCTGATCGTATAAAAAACAACAATGCTATTGCTTTTATGCTACGAAAAGACAATGACGAACTCAAAAAATCTATTAACGAAACCTTGTGTGCAATACATCTAGATGGTACTTACAAAAAAATATTTAACAAATATTTTGATGACAATATGAAGCCAAGCATACCTATTTGCCCTTCATGACTGAAACACTTTTTCGGACTAAAATGATATGAAATATGATTGGTTGAATTTAATTGTCGATTCTTTTCCACAACTTCTTTATGCTGCTATCGTTGTTACGTTACCAATTGCATTTATCTCTTTCTTTTTCAGTATCATAATTGGCTTCTTTATAGCGGTTGTCCGAATTTTTTTTCCAAATACAGTAGCTTCTTTTATCATGTACATCTACGTGTGGATTTTCCGCGGAATTCCCCTACTCGTATTATTGTTTATAATATTTTACGGATTACCACACGTAGGTATTATCTTTGATTCCTTCGTAGCCATCATTATCAGTCTAACATTAAATTTTTCTGCTTATATCTCAGAAATAATCCGCTCTTCTATTCTATCCATTCCTAAGGGACAGTGGGACGCTTCTTATGCTATTGGATTAAAGTTGAATCAAACTGTACGTCATATTGTGTTACCACAAACTATTTCTATATCCGCCGCACCTTTATCAAGTGAATTTATATCTATCTTAAAAAGTACATCACTTGCTTCTACTGTCACTATCCCAGAAATTTTTCAAACAGCACAGCGAATCGTATCTACTACTTATCAACCTCTTATCATCTACTGTGAACTTGCTTTTATTTATCTCATTCTCACTTCATTTTGTTATATAATTCAAATGCGAATAGAGTCTTTTGTCACACAGTACACATATGCAGTTGGTAATGCGTTTTGTGATCAACAAATAAAAAAAATAAATTGTTACAAAGGAAAATATATTAAACTGAAGAAGTGAATATTCGCATTTAAAAAATACTATTGCATATAGTAAAATCAGTAAAATCATTGTATTTCTATATTAAGAGCACTTTAAACACCAATTAAGCTACTAAATTATTTTTTAAATCAAATGTTTACCCTCTCATATTGATTTTTTTATGGATTTTAAAGATTAATGTCGATTCCTGTATATGTCATTAGCCTTCCTGTTTCCCATCAAAGACGTGAAAAATTTTGTCATCGTGCTGCACATATTCATCTTCAATTTTCTTTTTTTAATGCCACATATGGAGAAAATAATCCTGTTTGTAGACGAATATTCTATAATCAAAATCCTCAATCCCGATTCAAACGTTTATTATCTCTTCCTGAAATTGGCTGTTATATAAGCCACATTAATCTTTGGAAAAAAATTGCTGCTTCTTCATCTCTAGGTGCAATTATTTTAGAAGATGACGCTGATTTTAAAGAGGGATTTAGCGCATTGATCTTACATTTAAGCAAATGTGATATAAGTAATGTTATTATAAAATTTGATGCATTACGCAGAAAACCTAAAAAAACAGATTATTTATGCAAAGTTCCAGGAAATTTCAATATAATTCAACCTAGAATATTATCCTCTCGAACTACTGGTTATTTTATCGGGAAAAAGGCTGCTACGGATCTTCTCAATATTCGTAGAAATATATATCGTCCTATCGATATGGATATGAAACATTGGTGGGAACACAATATTCCTTCTCTTGTAACAGAACCTGGAGCTGTATATGAAGCTATTAATACAAACGATAGTTCTATTGAAAAAAGTCGCTTACTAAGCAAATCCACTTTTTTCCCTTTTTATCGAAACATGCGCTATCAATGGAACTTACACTATAATGCTTGGAGGAAAGATCTTCCTGTTGTATCTCCTGCAATTTTTTCACATTATTCTTCATCTAGTTGACTAATACATAGAAAAGATCTCTTATACCCAAAAACGTATGGTTTTTCATTTTTTATTCTGATCTGCAATTAATTTTTGCAAAAAATGAAGCAAATCTTTCTGAGACAATTGAAAAGAAGAATTAATCCATTCTTGTTTACAATGAAATAACAAATCCCCTACTTCTCTTCCTGAGGGTATACCATATTGTAAAACATCATCTCCTCTTAATGGAAACAAGGGTTTTTTCCAGGATATGATATCTGACAATACCTGAAGAATAAAACTGGTATCTTTATGTGAAATACTTTTATAATTAATGGCTAAAAAAAACTTTAATTTAGCGATTATTACCTTTTCACCATAAAGATAAAAATTTTTTTTAACTTCCTGTATTGAAAGTGTTTCTTTATGAACATTAAAACTAATAAATGAAGTCAAAAAATACTTAATATCACGCGATAATTTTAATTTATTAACGACATATAAAATAGCATCATTGTCTCGCAAAGAAAGAAGAACAGCAAAACGCAGGAGAGGATCAACTTTCCATCCAAATACTTCCTCTCCCTCAATAACTTTTGATAACTTATTAAGAGAAGATTCTTGTACGTTGAGAAATATTTCTTCGAATATTTTTCCATTATACATATGTATGATTGCATCAAGAGGATTTACTGCTTCTAGTATCTTTTTTATTTCTGACCATATACGTTCGGAAGAAAGTATTTGCAAACACTTCTTAGTCTTGATACTGGCTAACAATCCATCAGAATCAATGTTTTTTTCTCCATAATGGGCAAAAAAACGAAAAAAACGAAGAATCCGAAGATAGTCCTCCAAAATTCTATGATGAGCATTGCCAATAAATTTTATTGTATGGTTTTTAAGATCATTTAATCCACCAACATAGTCAATAACCTTACCATGTTGATCTGCGTATAAAGCATTTATTGTAAAATCTCTCCTCAAAGAATCAGCTTTCCAATCACGGGTAAAGATAACTTGAGCATAACGACCATCAGTAATTAAATCACGTCTCAAAGTTGTGATATCAAAATATTTTTTACGGCATAATACTTTGATCGTCCCATAACGAATACCTGTTGGAATAACTTTATAAGGTGTCTTGGAAAAAATTTTCATCACAAGATCAGGATAAATTGTTGTTGCAATATCAATATCTTGCACACTCAAATTCATCAAAGAATTTCTAACAGCTCCTCCTACTATACAAGACTTCTCTTTTCCTTGGTTAAGCAACGAAAGAATATGAGTTAAATCAGGATCGTTAAACCATTTATGCTGAGAAATTGATACCATTTTATTATAATTCACTGCAATTAATCATTCCACGACAAAAAATAAGAGAACAAATTTTACATATTACGTGTTATCAAAAGATAATTTGTCCGACGTGGTATGGGATAAAAGATCAGTATAACATCGTACAATTAAAAGAATCATATGACATAATACCTCACATCAACAAGATATATCTTGTATAACCTAATCAGCAATACCTCAATAATAGTTTGAAAATATTATTCCATCTATTTTTCGTATAACTCTTTGCTAATAGGAAAAAGTGTATGCCACTTTCTGTCGTGAGGAGTAACAATCTCCTCAATAATAGCAGCGTATTTCGAGCAACAAGAAGAAAAAGTAGGATCTAAAATATCTCCAACATTCAAATCAGACGGAAAATCATTGTCAATCTCTTGGTGAAAAGGTAAAAAAAGCATAGATACTCCAGAAATTTTCCACCAATTACTCTCATGTCTGGTTCTCTTTTGCTTTGAAATTTTTAAAATATCCAATAAATTAATCTTCAATCATTTCTTCTTTTGGAGTCGTAGACAATGTCTACTCTTCGAGACATTGAAAATATCTGACAAATTGTCAATTTTCTTTTCTTTTTCCATCATAATAACAAAATTCTCAGATCTAGATTTGAATACAGAAAAGCGAGGTTTAAGCTTAAAAGGACGGGAAACCATTGAAACAGAACTGTCTTTTCTAGCTATATGATACGCAAAAGTAAGATATAAAGCATCCGAATAATCAGCGCTTTCATTCCCATTTTTATGTTTATCCACGATAGCTAATTTTCCAGTCTTAGGCTCAGTAAACAACTCTAAATTTTTAAGATCTCGTATTAAAAAAGGATTGTTAATAAGACTTGCACCGTTCTCTAGCCATCTTAAAATCTTGAAGTACAACTCAGTGCGTCTATTCCTATAAAGGTCAGACTCATCCGCTTTGCCTTGTCTCATCACCAGCTCAACATAGTAGCGATTGTCTTGTAAACAATCACAAATCAGCCCCCCATGACCATTCCTATCAATAGCTATACTTGTTATAGCATCTACACCTTCATTGATTTTTTCTTTGAACAAGAGTTGAGAATTGGCATTCTTCTGCCTTTCTTTCTGCTATTTGGTATAATTTCTTCGTCTCCGAAATACAGCCAATCGAGTGGCTTATTCAACGCCCTCTTGATCTTAAGGGCGGTTTTGATTTCAGGAGTTCTAATTCCATTTTCTATTCTACTAATTCCTGCGTGTGTTAGGCCGACCACTAAACCAAATTCTTTTTGCGTTAGGCCCATCCCTAGTCTTAAGCTCTTAAGCCTCTGACCTATTAATTTGCGATCTAAGGCCTTTTTCGTTGTTCTATCTTTCTCAGATCTTAGATTTTCAACACCTTCATACAACCAATCAAAAGATATACCAAACTCATTACGTAGGAATAAGGCATAGTGAGTACTAGCAGGTTTTGCGCCAATTTCAAACATAGCTATAGCGCCTTTATTTTGGCTAGCTACTTCTCCTATTTGCAATTGGGTGTAATCACGATTTAGTCTAACATCTCTAAATCGTTGCCCTATTTCCTTCCAATTCAATGTGGCCTTAGTTTCTGTATCCATACTTTATTTATACCTCAAACCAAAGATTTAGTAAAAGAATATAAGATATAGCATGTAAAATAACACGACAGTATTAGTAGTGTTTATCTTTACAAAATAAGATTGGCCCATATTACAACCAAGCAAGTAAGGGCGAAAGTTAAACTAATGATGGGGGCAACAGATGCGTAATGAAGCAGTGGAAAAAATCATCCGCGACACAAACAAGCTGAGGTTATCCGATAGATCTGATCTTATATATATTGTATAAACTAATCAGCAATATCTCACAATTAATCGTTTGAGAATAAATAGTAGAATATTATTTCTCTTAATGCTTCTAGAACTTATACGGGTTCAGATTTTAAACGAATATCAGATATAAACGATCGAATAACACGAACACGAACATTTTCGGATATTTCTACTTCAACTTCCAATTCATCAATAACCTTTGTAATCTTCCCTATAATTCCTGCAGATGTAACTATAGAATCTCCCCTACGCAAATTACGCAATGCTTCTGCACGTCTTTGGAACTGTTGACGTTGTGGACGAATAACTAAAAAATACCACACAACTACCAACAAAAAAAACAAAACAGCCATCTCTAAAGGAGAAGTTACAGAAGGAATTAAAGTAACATCTGACTGTGCATAAACTGTTGTAAATAGCATAAAAATTCCCCTAAAAACGCAGATAATCGCAAAAGATAATTTAAATAGATATTGTAGATTGTAAATATCTATTTTATAATTGTAACATAATCAATATTAACAAATTTTTCATAGTGGAGATGACACATAGCAAATATGATTATTTTTCTTTAAAAAAAATGATTCCTTTTGCATACTTTATAATATACTATTTGATTATTCCTTGGTCTAGATAGTTATTAATAAAAGAGTTCATGAGAAAAATTCGTATGATAATATGTCATATTCAAAATATCTTTTAGAATTTAAATTTATATTATAATTGAGTAATATATCCCTTCACACAATCAGATACTATTTCTTCATCTTTTATTTTGAAACTCTTGACTGAAAGTATAATACTCACTTAACATCATTAAGATTGAGATTATTAATGTTGAAAGACAAAAAACATGATTCCTTCTCCTGACGTGCGCGTACGTATTGCTCCTTCTCCTACTGGAGAACCTCATATCGGAACTGCTTATACAGCTCTCTTTAATTATCTCATCGCTAAAAGCACTGGAGGAAAATTTATTCTTCGTATTGAAGATACCGATAGTAAACGTTCTACGTTAGAATCCGAAAATGCAGTGATACAATCTTTAAATTGGTGTGGCCTTAATTGGGATGAAGGACCTGATATAGGCGGGAAATATGGACCATATCGTCAATCAGAACGCAAAGATATTTATCAACCTTATGTACAAAGTCTTCTAGATAAAAAACTTGCATTTCGCTGTTTTTGCACTGCAGAAAGATTAGAAGAAATGCGTCATTACCAACGGAAAATGAATATTCCATCAAGATATGATAGCCGTTGTCTTGAACTATCAGATCAAGAAGTAGAAAATCTATTAAAAGAAAAAAAACAACATGTAATACGTCTTAAAGTTCCTCATCAAGGATTTTGTGTGTTCCATGATAAAGTATACGGGAAAATGGAAATTCCTTGGAATGCTATTGATATGCAAGTTTTATTAAAATCCGATGGAATGCCAACATATCACTTAGCAAATGTTATTGATGATCATCTCATGAAAATAACGCATGTCGCACGAGGAGAAGAATGGCTTTCTTCAGTTCCTAAACATATACTCCTCTATCAATATTTAAACTTCCATATTCCAGAATTTATTCATTTACCTCTCATAAAAAATCCTGATAAATCTAAATTATCCAAACGTAAAAACCCTACTTCCATTTCCTATTATTCAGCAATGGGATATTTGCCAGAAGCTCTTATTAATTTTCTTGCTCTTTTGTTCATTTGTAAAAAAGAAGAGGAAAATGAATTAATGGATATGCAACAACTCATTCATCATTTTAATCTTCATAACTTATCAAAGTCAGGAGCTGTATTTGATCAACAAAAGTTAGACTGGTTAAATGGTCGTTGGATACGAGAAAAATTTTCTACAACAGAATTTATATCTCGCGTATCACAATGGGTGAAAGAAAAAAATCGCTTGACGCAAGCATTAACGCTTGCACAATCTCGCATTACAACCCTATCGGATCTTCCTCAAATGACAGATTTCTTGTTTAAATCTGATCTTCATTTAACAAAGGATTCTTTTAACAATATTGCTCTTGATCCAAAAGAAATTGTAGATATTCTAAAAGATACGCAAGAAAAATTTGAATGTATCCAAGTTTGGAAAAGAGAAAATATCGAGACAGCATTGCGCAATGTTGCCAAAAATAAAGAAAAACCTCTTAAAGTTGTAGTTAAACCTCTTTTCCTTACTATAACGGGTTCTAAATATTCTTTGCCACTTTTTGATAGTATAGAGATTTTAGGACGTTCTGTTGTTTATTTCCGCCTCAGAAATGCAATCACATTGGTTTATTCTATAGTTCAAAATAATAAGAAAAAAGAAATAAAATGAGTAATATACCTTTATCTTCCAATGCTATCGAAGTTCGCTCTCAAAAATTAAATATGTTGCGGCAATCTTTAGAAGAAGTTTATCCTGCCCATTTTCATCGTGATTTGTCCAATGCTGAGGTCAATGAAAAATATGCTCATCTTCAAAACGATGAAAAAACGCAAGATGTCATTACGGTTGCTGGACGTGTATATTCTTCTCGTAATTCTGGAATGTTTATGGATATTCATGACGCAAGCGGTAAAGTGCAGATTTTTACTCATAAAAACACAACAGATCAAGATTCACAGAATTTATTACCTATGATTGATATCGGTGACATTATAGGAATCACAGGACAAGTACGTCGTACAAAACGTGGTGAACTCACGGTTAACGCACAAAAAATAACAATGCTCACCAAAGCATTAAAATCGATTCCAGAAAATTATTATGGATTAGCTGATGTCGAAATCCGCTATCGCAAAAGATATCTTGATATTATAAGCAACGCAGATTCTAAATTACGTTTCCAAAAAAGAAGCAATATTATTTCCCAGATACGCCATTTTATGGAAAAAAAAGGATTTATGGAAGTAGAAACCCCCATATTACAACCTATTTACGGAGGAGCTACTGCTGATCCATTCGTCACTCATCATAATATTCTAAAATCCGATATGTATCTACGTATTGCACCCGAACTTTATCTTAAACGCGTGTTAATATCAGGACTGACAGATCAAGTATTTGAATTAAATCGTAATTTTCGTAATGAAGGAATATCTTCTAGGCATAATCCAGAATTTACAATGATAGAAGCCTATTGGGCCTATACCGATTATCACGACATGATAAAATTAGTAGAAGATATTTGTTATAATCTCGTTATGAATCTTTACGGCACAACAGACATTCCATTCGGGGAAAAAGTTATTTCTTTCAAAACACCATTTACATGTAAATCTATGCCACAATTAATTAAGGAAGAAACAGGAATTGATTTCATGTGCTTAAATAGTGATCAAGAAGCACGCGTTGCATCACGAAATATTGGAATATCAGTTGCAGAAGACGCATTATGGGGCGAAGTCATGATGACGATTTTCGAAGAAAAAATCGAAAAAAACCTTTTGAATCCAACGCATATTATCGATTTTCCTAAAGATGTATCACCTTTTGCGAAAGAAGTAGAGGGAGAAAAACGTTTAGTAGAGCGTTTTGAAACCTATTGCAATGGATGGGAAATATGTAATGCTTTTTCCGAGCTCAATGATCCAGTAGAGCAACGCATACGTATGGAACGACAAGTTAAACAATCCCATGAGCGTGGAGAACACACAATTCTCGATGAAGATTTTTTAGACGCAATGGCTCATGGCATGCCTCCAGCAAGTGGATTAGGTCTTGGCATAGACCGCCTGATCATGTTATTGACCAATTCTCCATCCATTCGAGATGTTATTCTTTTCCCAGCACAGCGTTTAAAAAATGATGCTCAGAAAACGGAATAAAGTATGATAATTAATAAACTTTTATCATCGCATATCAGGTCTACCATCGTCATATCAATATTTTAAAAGGTACGTAACAACCATCTGATACCTTGATAAATTTATTATAACAAAGAACGTTATGCTGTTTTCATCTCCTTATTATGTACCTTCAAAGGCCTTTTAGAAAGAGATTTCAATTGACCGCACGCTGCTAAAATATCCAATCCTCGTGGTGTACGAATAGGTGATGAGTATCCAGAGCGTTTAATACACTCAGCAAATATTGCAATATCTTTTTGATCAGAACAAAGATAATCACATCTTGGCCAAGGATTAAATGGTATAAGATTTATTTTTGCAGGAATGCCTTTAAGAATTTTTATAAGATTAATTGCATCTTTAGGACTGTCATTAATACCTTTAAGCATAACATATTCAAAAGTAATACGCCTTGCATTTGATAAACCTGGATAACTACGACACGCATCTATCAACATTTCCAGAGGATACTTTCTATTGATAGGAACTAAAATATTCCGAAGATCATTATTGACTGCATGCAAAGAAATAGCCAACATCACACCAATTTCTTCTCCAACTCGCGCAATATTAGGAACAAATCCAGAAGTAGACAGCGTAATACGACGTTTTGAAAAAGAGAGTCCCATACTATCACTGGCAATTAATAGAGCTTTTTTTACATTATCAAAATTACAAAGAGGCTCCCCCATGCCCATCATCACAATATTAGAAACCTTACGCCCTACTAATGGTAATATTCCTTCAACATCTTCACATCCTGGGAAATCCCCTAAAAGATCGCGCGCTAAAAGAACTTGTAGCAATATCTCTTCTGCTGTAAGATTGCGTACTAATTGTTGAGTACCCGTGTAACAAAATGAACACGTTAAAGAACACCCTACTTGACTGGAAACACACAAGGTACCACGTGATTTCTCCGGAATATAAACTGTTTCAATGTCTACAGGGCCACCAGAACAACGCGCAGGAAAACGTAACAGCCATTTACGTGTTCCATCAAAAGAGATTTTTTCATCAACAATTTCTGGATAAACAATACTAAAATGCTGATCTAAAAAATGACGTACTTCCTTTGAAATATCAGACATAATCTGAAAATCACGTGCACCCTGAACATAAATCCACTTCCAAATCTGCGATATACGCATTTTTACTTGTTTTGGAGAAATGCCTATTTCAAGCAAATAACCTTCCAGCTCTTCTCGCGTCATACCAATTACGGATTTTTTTTTCAATAGATTCATTGTAAACTATCCTAAAAAATGAATTATTTTAAATAAAGAATAATTCTACAACTTAAATTTTTACGACACGAGATCATATCAAATAATCCTTGGATGACAAAAGGAAAATAGTAATTACTGACATTTAGGAACATCTGCTAAAGCATCTGATAAACCCTCGAGGGAAAAAGTATAATGCGTATTTGTTCCACGTTTAGACTTTGCAGACACACTTAGTGCTCTTCCCGATTTCATTGCCTGAATAAGAATATCATCATCAAATCTTTTTTCAAATATTGCCCTATTATTACGAGGCTTCATTTTAAATATTTGCCCACTAGAATACTTACCGATTACCTCAACAGAAATCATTGTTTCTTCATCTAAAGGATAATCCATAACCAGTTCCGGAAGATATGAATCATTATGTCCTTTTTTCAATGAAACAATCAAGAAATTAACCCCATGTTTAACACCTTCTAAAGGCTCTGAAACACTAGGAACAGAAAGTGCAAAACAAACCGTTTTATTTAAATCTGAATACTGATATACAGACCACTTGGAAAACTGGTTGCGCAATGTAGGGATAGGATGTGAAACAACCGCATACACATTTGATATGCCACTCATCATCAATATGATAAATAATCCTACTCTAAAAATAAAACAACCTTTTAGAATATTTAAGAACATTACTACTCCTTTGTCAGCATGATCATTATCATATAAAATATTAATCTCTATCTACATAAAAAACAATAACTAATTCATGACATGAAATATAATGGTATATATCATAAACACATGATTTATATGCTGTTTTTATATGGATTTAGCATTAAATTTTGAACAGGGAAAAACATTTTTAATGATGTACATACCTTTCCTACACAATCTATCATACATACCAAAAACCATAAATACATGCAATACTATGGAATAAAAGAGCTCTAATGAATCTTTCTTTTTTACATCACACCAAACCAATAAATCTACAAAAAGAATTTTTGCTGGAAAACCACAGTTTATTACATCTACTCCATCTAATACCACTTACTATCGCTTTATTGAGTTAATACTTTAAAATCATTGGGTTATTTGCTGTAGGCTTTTTATATAAGCCAAATCTCGTTTAAATAATTAATCATACCGTGGTAATTGAATTCAATTTCTCAAATACCAGCCACCTTTTTATTCCTCAGCGCTAAAAAGTCAAACAAATAAATCGATCCTGTGCAATCCGATTGCCAGCCTAAAGTAGCATAAGGATAAATCCAAAATTAAATTAAGTTTCTTATCAATGACATCCCCTAAATAAGGTACAAAATTATATATTACGTAGATCTTGTCCGGTCAATTTTGACTGACACAACTCAAACCAAAAACATAAAAATAATAGTTATAAATTATTCTTTTTTACGATCAATTATACTAAACAAAAATTGTATACAAATTTATAACGCTTAAAATATTTATTTTATTTTTCAAATAATATTCATCTTTTGATGGAATATTTAATAAATTTAACCATAAAAAGTTAAAGTAATAATTTATCAATGGAAAAGATGCGTCTTAAATCACTTTTTATTATAATATCATCGATATAAATAATTATAGATTGAGCCTCTGAGAAAATTTCCGAGTACAGAAGATTTTAGAAAAAATATCCTAATTTCACTGTTGATAAGAAACTAACTGCAGAAATATAAAAGAATTTGGAATACAAAAGAATTAGTGAAGATACTCGTCGTGATATCTCCGCTTCATCACAACAAGAATATCAAAGACCTGATTGGCTCGATAATATTATATTCAAAGGTAACGATATCATAGAAAATACAGTACAAAACTTATCTAAGGAAGAAGTGATCTCTATCCAAAAAAATACGTTCAGAAAATATCCAGTAAAAAGTTTCTTGGAAAGAATAATAAATACAAAATGATCTCAGAAGAAAAAAGTGAACTTACATAGTATTACTTTTTTATCAATTTTTTTATAATACGAGTGATATACTACTTAATCAAAGTAAAAATAGTGAAATAATATTTTATTATCCTGATTCCCAATTAAAAATATGTTGATTTAAAATATTTTAAAACACAATCCCGTATTTTTTTTACAAAAATTATTATAAATTTTATTGTTTTTGTTTAAAATTCATTCCTAAATAAGTGCCGATTAATTATATCCTCAAATAGGAAAATATTGAATAATACAGCAATATTTAGCGTATTTGACCATATTTTTCATAATAAGGTATTGAAATAAATAAAGAGCTTTGAATGACTATATGTTTCTTTCTATTATCAGGGATTTTATTAATCGTATCATCTTGGAAATCGACGCAAAAATCTATCATAAGAAAAATTATCATAGGCTGTTATATTTTATTATTCTTATCAATTGGTTGTGGATTTATCCCAAATATATTACTAAAAAACTTACAGTTTTCTTATCAAAAACCTTTGTTATCGCCACAATGGAACAACGATAATAATATGATTGTTTTACTTGGCAATGGCACAACAATAGTTTCTATATCTCCAGTAACTATTGAACCATCTCTTCTATCATATTCCAGAATTTATGAAACAATGCGGCTTTATAAATTATGAAACAATGCGGCTTTATAAATCATGCAAAAAACACAGCACACATTGTACCATTTTAATAAGCGGAGGAGATCCACAAAAACATGGCCTTCCAGAGTCAATTGTCTATAGCAATAAACTCCTAGAAAATGGAGTAGAAGAAAACGATATTAAACTTGATACACAGTCATTCAATACATTTCAAAATGCACAATTCTCTTCAAAAATGATCAAAGATATGCACGTAGAAAAGATAGTTCTCGTGTCATCTGCCTACCATTTAAAACGTAGTCAGTTATACTTCCAATATTTAGGAATCCATACTGAAGCATCACGCTCTGATTATGTGAATGCAAATTACACAATTATCCCTGTGAGCATTAATTTTTATCTGACTGAACTTGCGCTGAAAGAATACATCGGAATTGTAATTGCTCACTATATTGGAAAAACCTTATAATGTTTTTTTATATCGTAATTCGTCAATGAATCGCATAATTTGACAATAGTCGTGAATTAAAAAAATCATTTGCATTGAAATATTTTATTCAATTTGGTCGAAGCGTTTTTTCCATTGAAAATTTATATACTTATGTTATAAACCAATGGTAGCGTAATAGTAGCATGCCAATGATAAATATAAATAGATAAGGGTCTGATATGTCTTCATTTAAATCTGATTTTCTGAATATTCTCTCTGAAAGAGGATTTATCTATCAAATTTCTCATCCTCAAGAACTTGACTCATTATGTTCTCAAGGAATCATTACGGCTTATATCGGTTATGATCCTACGGCTTCCTCTTTACATGCTGGACACCTAACGCAATTAATGTTGCTTTTTTGGCTACAAAAAACAGGCCATAGACCCATTTCTCTTATGGGCGGAGGAACGAGTGTCATTGGAGATCCTTCTTTTAGAACTGAAAGTAGAAAAATGATGAGTTCTAAGGAAATCAATCAAAACATTGAAAAGATTCAAGGTATATTTTCTTCTTTTATCAAATATGGAGATGGTAAAACCGATGCTTTGATGCTCAATAACGCAGATTGGTTGTGCTCAATTCAATACATTGATTTTTTACGCGAAATTGGCAGTTATTTTTCTATCAACCGAATGCTTTCTTTTGAATCTGTACGCTCACGTTTAAAACGTGAGCAATCTCTTTCGTTCCTTGAATTCAACTACATGATTTTACAAGCTTATGACTTTGTAGAACTTGCAAAAAACTATGATTGTCGTCTCCAGATGGGAGGATCAGATCAATGGGGCAATATTATATGCGGTATTGATCTTGGAGAACGTCTAAAAATCCCACAATTATTTGCTCTTACTTCCCCACTTCTAACTACTTCTTCTGGTTCTAAAATGGGGAAAACAATGACAGGAACTATTTGGCTTAATAAAGACATGACTTCTCCTTATGATTTTTGGCAATATTGGCGTGATATCGATGATGCTGATGTAGTCAATTTTGCAAAGAGGCTCACAACTTTACCAATGTCAGAAATTGATCGTTTAGCGAAGTTACAAGGAAAAGAAATCAACGAAGCCAAAAAAATAATTGCAACAGAAATAACCACAATGGTTCATGGAAGAGAAGAGGCAGAAAAAGCAGCAACCGCCGCAAGAGAATGTTTTGATATGAGTATACACTCACAACATATGCCGACTATTTCTATCTCAAAAGAAGAAATAAAGGCGGGAATAAATATTGTGAATCTTATTATCAGAGCAGGATTCGCCACTTCAATGAGTGAGGCTAATCGCCATATTAAAGGTAATGCTATAAAAATAAACAATAAAACAATTGCGAATAATAAATTGCAAATTGAACTGCAAGATTTTAATTCTTCTAAAGTTCTCAAAATGTCTTTTGGGAAAAAGCGTCAAATCATTTATCAGATTTGTGATTAATTTTCTATCATTTACTTACAATTGAAAAATGGAATTTCATCGATCTTACTCGAGATAAAATCTTTAAAAATTTTCTTTGTTCTCGTCTGTTATTTGATTGAGTTGCACTATCTTTCAGAAAAGGATTGAAATCTAATATTCCCAACGACTAGATCAATGGTGTATTATAGAAGTGTTTTCCCTTGCAAATTGATTTACCCCACTCACGGTATCGGTAATAAAAGCTATGTGGCGATCCTTAAGAAAATTGATGCTTTTTTCTATTCTATCTATTTGTTTTATCGATGCATGAAGATCTTTTATTGATTTAATTTATGATCTTATGCTTCTCTTCAAAAGGAGGGAAAAGCACAGGAATCCTTCTGATATCTTCAAATTTTCAATGAATGTCTCGACAGCTTGTGACAATGTCAATCTCGTAAATTCGTTCATTCTGAACTACAATAATCTTGTGCACAAAGGCTATATCCAAACCTATCGTCCTACTTCAGAATGAAATAGCCTCCAATAAAATTATTTGCTCCGCAAAATATCTAAAGTAATTCTAATAATTTATTTAAAAAATTTTTCCTAGGTATCGAACAATGAATAATATTATGTTGCAACGCATATTTGTCTAAAAAATAGCCTGTTAATTGAAAAGCACTCTTGATAGACTCAGAATCTATTGTTTGTTGTTCTTCCAAAAGAAATGATGGTAATGCAAGCATTTTTTGTGCATAAGGAAGACCTACTGAACGACAAACAGCACCACCAGATTTAGGAGAAACCCATAAGAGATCATGGTTGACACCTGTTACTATACATTTTGTCAGATTAAGTCCAAATCCAATATTCTTTAAAAGCATCAGCTCAATTTGAATAAAAATTTTTCCTATTACATATGGATCTGAATGAAAATTAAGAAATATATTGAGCATCTTATAAAGATCTAAACATGACTCTCTTTCAGGCAAAAATCGAAAAAGAGGTATGACAGATTGTAATCCATAAAGAAAAAGGGAGGAAGAAAGGAGTTTTGCACAATGAGATTCAATAATCTCAAGACGAAATTCTCCTAGATCTTGGGCTAATCTTGATCTCCAATTAACTCTTACTAAATTTCCAGCTTGCAATATCGGCCGCATATAAAGAGATTGTCCGTTTCGAACAAACCCTAAATGACGTCCATGCTGGCGAGTCATCACTTCTAGAATAACATTCTTCTCACCATAAGAGCGAATTCCAAGAACTATTGCATCATCTTGCCAGTGCACATTTCCAAGCCTATTCGTGTTATAATTCTCAATACTTATCCAACGTCTAATTGTTGTGAATCAGTACTGTAACATTTGCTTTATATCAACATCTATCATTTTGATCAACTCAGCAATAATGTGTTTTGCTTCGACGAATCGTTATTGATCGCTGGTAACAAGCAATCGAAAACAATACTTTGATCAGGACGAATGATGACTTTTCCTTTTTGCTGTTCAATATACTGCAGTAAACCTTCTGGATAGCGAATTCCAAGAACTATTGCCATCTTGCCAGCACACATTTCCAAGCCTATTCGTGTTACAATTCTCAATACTTATCCAACGTCTAATTGTTGTGAATCACTACTGTAACATTGCTTTGTATCAACATCTATCATTTTGATCAACTCAGCAATAATGCGTTTTGCTTCGACGAATCGTTGATTGATCGTTGGTAACAAGCAATCGAAAACAATACTTTGATCAGGACGAATGATGACTTTTCCTTTTTGCTGTTCAATATACTGCAGTAAACCTTCTGGATAGCGAATTCCAAGAACTATTGCCATCTTGCCAGCACACATTTCCAAGCCTATTCGTGTTACAATTCTCAATACTTATCCAACGTCTAATTGTTGTGAATCACTACTGTAACATTGCTTTGTATCAACATCTATCATTTTGATCAACTCAGCAATAATGCGTTTTGCTTCGACGAATCGTTGATTG
Organism: Candidatus Liberibacter africanus PTSAPSY; assembly: GCF_001021085.1. Taxonomy (NCBI): domain Bacteria; kingdom Pseudomonadati; phylum Pseudomonadota; class Alphaproteobacteria; order Hyphomicrobiales; family Rhizobiaceae; genus Liberibacter; species Candidatus Liberibacter africanus. The sequence goes on from NZ_CP004021.1 coordinate 1,174,035, forward strand.
ATCGTTGGTAACAAGCAATCGAAAACAATACTTTGATCAGGACGAATGATGACTTTTCCTTTTTGCTGTTCAATATACTGCAGTAAACCTTCTGGATCATGAAATGTTTTATTGCGGAAGTGTATAATAATACCTTTGGCCCCTATATCCATCTTATCTATGTTCGCAGTTCGACAAAGCAATTTGAGAAATATTACTTTTAACAGATATATAACCTCAATCGGCAATGGACCAAATCGATCTATCATTTCTTCTTTAAAATGACCAATATCAGCGCGATCTGTAATATTACCAAGACGACGATATAAAGAAAGGCGTAAGTTAATATCAGAGACATAACTTTCTGGTATCATAACAGATGCCTCTATAAATACCCGCGGAGACCAATCACTCTCGACTAATTCTTTTTTCCCTTTAATGGATGCAATAGTTTCTTCCAACACCTTTTGATATAACTCGAAACCCATTTCCTTAATATGACCGGATTGCTCTTCTCCCAATAGATTTCCTGTCCCACGAATATCAAGATCATAACTCGCTAACTGGAATCCTGCACCCAAAGTATTCAAAGACTGTAAAAAACTCAGGCGTTTTTGTGCAGAAGCAGTGATAGGACAATTTTCAGGCAATAAAAATAAGGCAAATGATGCAATTTTTGATCGCCCTACTCTCCCACGTAATTGATATAATTGAGCTAAACCAAACATATCAGCACGGTGTACAATTATTGTATTGGCTTTTGGCAAATCTAATCCAGATTCTACAATAGAAGTAGAAAGCAATATATCATATTTCTCTTCATAAAAAGAATTCATTCTATCTTCAAGGTTTCTAGGAGACATTTTTCCATGTGCCATTGCGACTTTGAGTTCTGGAACTTCTGCTTGTAAAAACTCATAACATTTATCTAAATCTGAGAGACGAGGACACACATAAAAACTCTGACCACCCCGATAATGTTCACGCATTAAGGTTTCACGAATTAATAAAGGATCAAAAATTGAAACAGAAGTTCTACAAGCAATACGATTAATCGGTGGCATGTTAATCAATGATAATTCTCGAACACCTGTTATCGCTAATTGCAAAGTACGCGGAATAGGTGTTGCTGAAAGAGTTAAAACATGTACTCCTGTATGCGTTTCTTTTAATGCCTCCTTATGTTTGACACCAAAATGCTGTTCTTCATCAACAATAATTAATCCAAGATTGGCAAAGATTATTTTGGGATGCAATAAAGCATGCGTGCCAACAACTATATCTACTTGACCTTCTGCAATAGCTTTTTTATTGAGAGAAACCTCTTTTGCTTGAACAAAACGCGAAATACTTACTATACGAACTGAAAAATCCTGAAAACGCTCAGAGAATAATCGAAAGTGCTGTTGAACCAAAATAGTTGTAGGAGCAATAACTGCCACTTGAAATCCATTCATGACAGCAATGAATGCAGCTCGCAATGCAACTTCTGTTTTTCCAAATCCTACATCACCGCAAATTAATCGATCCATAATCAAACCACTGGAAAGATCTTGTGTTACGGCATCAATGGCTTGTTCTTGATCCTCTGTTTCAATATAAGGAAATCTTTTTATAAACTGACTATATAAATCTTGCGAGACCGTCATTGGAGGAACATGGTGGACAGCTCTTTTAGCTGCGATATCAACAAGTTTTTGTGCTAAGTTTTCAAGACGTTTTTTTAAGTTGGACTTACGTGTCTTCCACGACAATCCTCCTAACTTATCAAGTATTATCGCAGTAGTTTCTGTACTACTATATCGAGAGATCAAATCAATATTCTCTACCGGCACAAATAATTTAGCATTATCAGCATAATGCAATTCAAGACAATCATGCAATGATCCGGATACTTCAATGCTGTATAAACGCACAAAGCGTCCGATTCCATGTTCTGCATGAACAATAATAGTTCCTTCCTCGATATTAGAAGACTCAAACAAAGCCTGTACATGAGATTTTTTTGTGCGAATAACACGATCTACTATTTTCTTGCCGAGAAAATCTATTTCGGTCACAAGCATCATATTATCCGTTTCAAATCCTTGTTTGATCGGCAAAACTGTAGCTGCAATTTCTTCTTTTGTGAGAGAAGCCATTTCTGCGAAAGAATCAATCTTTTTGATTTTATGAAATCCACGGTTCTCCATAAGGTGAATTAAATGTTGTAATCCCCCCTTTGAATAGACTGATAGAAGTGTTTTTATTCCTGCTTGAGCTTTCTCAGAAACATATTTTAAAAATTCATCAAATCTATCACTTGATTCCCAGTTATCTCGCGATTCAATTATTTTCATCGAAGACGGAATCCACGATTTTCCTGGAAATATATTCAAATGAACAACACGATTGTCAGCTGTTTCTGGCTGATTAAAAGATGACATTTGAACTAATTTATGAGTAGTTCGAGTTAATGCATCAAACTGTTGATAATCTAGATAAAGTTTTTCTGGCAAAATAGGTCTATAGAAATAATCTTGTTTTTTATCCGAAGAATACTGCAATCTCGCATTATAATAATCTTGAATTAATTGAGAACGTTTGAGTGCTGTCTCCTTAACTAAATGATCGGTGACTATACAGAATTCACTTAAATATGGAAAAATAGTTTCTATGTTTTGATAGAAAAAAGGCAACCAATGCTCCATACCAGGATATCGTCGTCCCTGCGAAATAGCATTATATAAAGGATCTTCTTGAGTTGCTGCACCAAAATTCGCAAGATAATTTTCACGAAAACGACCGATATTTTCAGGTGTTAAAATAACTTCGCTTAAAGTATTGATTGTAAAAATGGAAATTTCTCTAATCGTACGTTGCGTACTAGAATCAAATAGACGAAGACTTTCAATAGTATCTCCGAAAAAATCTACTCGTACAGGATATCTCTCCGTAGGAGCATAAACATCAAGAATACCTCCTCGCACAGCATATTCACCTACTTTATATACCGTATTAACTCTTTCAAATCCGTTTGTTTCTAATTTTTTTATGACTTTTGCCATATTGATATGATCTTTAGATCGTATCGACAACTTACAATCTGTGGTTGACTTAAGAGGGACAGAACGGCACATCAAAGCGCTAACAGTTGTGAGTATAATGGTTGTTTTCTTAGATGAATGACAAGAATTAAGATAAGAAACACATAAAAGACGCTGTGCTACCACATGAGGAGAAGGAGATACGCGGTCATATGGAAGACAATCCCAAGCTGGGAAAATGATAACTTTAATCTCAGGAACAATAAATGTAAGAGTCTTTTTTAGATTAATTAAATACCGTTCATCGGAGCAAATATAAAGAATAGATCGACCAAAATGTGCTATTTTTGCCAGAACAAATCCTTCAGTACCACTGATTATTGGACATATTATATCTTTTTTACAGGATTTTTCACTAATTCTTTCAATATCAAATCCAAAAATCATCAAAGATTTCCTAGCATGTTCTTATGTTGCCAATTGACAGAATAATAATCATATATTTTTTCAAAAAGAGGCGTATGTAAACGTTTTGGTGCTTTTTCTACTCCTGTAAACCATTTAAAAAGATTAGAATCATCCTCTTCTATCATAGATTCCAGCATGTCTAACTCCATGGGACTAAGCTCTAAAATAAATTGATCGACAAAAGATCCTAAAATAAGATCCATTTCACGTGTGCCTCTCCGCCAACAACGATAAATAATCTTGCGACAACGCGGATTCATGTTTTTTCTCATTTAATGACTCTACTTATTGTTAACATATTGCTATACTTTCTTGTGTGCAATAAAAGTGTTCATCATTTCTTGTAATCATGTAAAGTATGCGTCCTTCTTTTCTCAATCCCCTATTTTCCCCTCTCTCAACCTTTCGTGGTGTCGGCAAAAAATGTTATTATCTTTTATCCAAAATTATAGATTGTGGTCATGCAACTGAAATACGTTTTATAGACATCCTATTTTATCATCCTTCATCTTTTATTGACCGTAGCTATTGTCCAAAAATTTCGGAAATTTCAGAAGAAAGAACTGTAACAATAACTGGTTATATTAATCATCCTTCTTCTTCAAAATTTCAAAAAAAAAGACCTTATCAAATTATCCTTAAGAATGAGACTGGTGAAATAATCTTGTCGTTTTTTTATAAAAAAACCGAAACAATGGAAAAGATTTTCTTTGAAGGAAGAAAAATAACCGTTACAGGACAAATAAAAAGATTAAAAAATCACCTTACCATGGTTCACCCTCATTGCTTTTTTCATAATTTTCAAGATACAAAAATTCCTATTATTGAAGCAGTGTATCTTCTTCCAGCAGGATTGTCAGCGAATTTTTTTAAAAAAATTATAGCTGAAGCAATATCAAGATTACCCATATTACCTGAATGGTTGGAAGAAGATTTAGTACAAAAAAAATCCTTCCCTTCTATCGTAGAAGCATTCAATATTATTCACAATCCCCGTGATAAAAAAGATTTTGAATGGTCATCTCCTGCGAGAGAACGATTAGCATATGACGAATTATTAGCTGGACAGATCTCATTATTATTGATGCGAAAACAATTTAAAAAAGAATCAGGGATTCCAATAAATGTTAAAGGACACCTTGCTCAAAAGATTTTACAAAATTTACCTTTTTCTCCAACAAAAAGTCAAAACCTCGCTATCAAAGATATTCTTTTTGATATATCGCAAAACAATAGAATGCTCCGTATTCTACAAGGAGATGTTGGGGCTGGAAAAACACTCGTCGCATTAATCGCAATGGCAGCAGCAGTAGAAGCAGGAGGCCAAGCAGTTATTATGGCTCCTATCGGTATTTTAGCACAGCAACATTATGAATTTATCAAAAAATACACACAAAATACTGAAATTGGTGTCGAAATTATTACAGGAAATATGCCAAAAATCCAAAGAAAAATAGCATTAGAACGTATCGCTCATGGTCAGGCCCAAATTATCATTGGAACTCATGCCCTGTTTCAAGATTCTGTACAATATAATAAACTAATTTTAGTGATTGTAGACGAACAACATCGATTTGGAGTACAACAACGTCTTAAATTAACTCAAAAAGGCACTTCTCCACATGTCTTATTCATGACAGCCACCCCTATTCCACGAACACTTATTCTCACTTCTTGGGGAGATATTGATATTTCTCAAATAACAGAAAAACCTGCAGGAAGAAAACCTATTAAAACCGTTATTGTTCCTATTAATAGAATCAATGAAGTCGTTGAAAGACTAAAAATTGTTTTATCACAAGGGAAAAAAGCTTATTGGATTTGCGCCCAAATCGATGAGACAGAAGAGTCAAATGTTTGTTCGGTAGTAGAACGGTTTAATAGTCTGAAAAAACATTTTGCTTCATCTATCGCCATCATTCACGGACGTATGTCGGATAATGACAAAGAATCAATCATGGATTCTTTTAAAAACGGAACATTACAATTATTAATTGCAACAACCGTTGTTGAAGTTGGAGTTGATGTCGTAGATGCTTCGATTATAATTATAGAGAATGCAGAACATTTCGGTCTTGCACAATTGCATCAATTACGGGGAAGAGTTGGACGCGGCAAAGAAAAATCCAGCTGTATTCTATTATGCTATCCTCCTCTCAGCAAAATCAGCCATACAAGATTATCAATACTGCGAAATACAGAAAATGGATTTATTATCGCTGAAGAAGACTTAAAACAACGCGGAGAAGGAGAAATATTTGGCACAAAACAATCTGGAATGCCAAAATTCCTTATTGCTCAACCTGAATTGCATGCTTCTTTATTAGAAATGGCACGAAAAGATGCAATGAATATTCTTGAACAAGATCCCAATCTAATCAGCGCCAGAGGACAAGCTATAAGAGTACTTTTATATCTATACAAATACAATGATGCGTTTCAGTTTATGAAAGCAGGATAGAAAACCAATAGTTAGATATTATCTTTTTTAGAATCTTCTTCATCTTTTTCGTCGCTAATGATATCATCAGGAATAACAAGACCACCAGATATAAGCATTTTCGCTGAATCTTCAGCGCTCATCTTAAGCTTAATAACCTTCTCTCTAGGAACAAAAATAAGCATACCCGCTGTTGGTAAAGGAGTTGGTGGTATAAAAACTGTGACCATATCTTCATAACCAAGATCTGAAAATTTTTCTTTTAACTCGCCCTTAACATCTGTAGTCAAAAAACATAAAGACCATAATCCAGCACTAGGATATTCCACAAGGCATGCATTTTTAAAAGAAGTTGAATCCTCTTTGAGAATAGTACGAATAATCTGCTTAATACTTTTGTAGATATGTTGGACAATAGGCGTATTATTTAAGATAAATTCACTTAAAAAAAATACAAATCTTCCTAAGAGATTTCTTCCTAAAAATCCAATAGTAGTAATAAAAATAACAACAATTAACAGTCCATAACCTGGGATAGCAATATCAAAATAATATTTAGGATTATATTGAATAGGGATATATGGCATAATAAAACTATCAAACCAATTGACTAAAGACCAAGTCAACACGATAGTTATTGCAATAGGTGCGCATATAACTAAGCCAGAAAAAAAGTTATTGCGAAGCCTTCTGGCAACAGATAGATGAAAATGTTTTGTTTTCATATTAAATATTCTCTCATTACATAATTTTATACTTTTAAAAAAAGCGAATAAAAAATTATTCTACGGTTACCGATTTTGCTAAATTGCGAGGCTGATCAACATCTGTCCCAATTAATATGGCTGTACAATAAGCGATCATTTGAATAGGCAAAGAAAAAATAATAGGTGAAATAATTTCAGATGTATAAGGAAGAACAATTGTTTCTACAGATGGAAAAGATTGCCTTTTTGCTCCTTCTTCATCTGTAATAAAAATAATACGCCCTCCTCGAGTTACTACTTCCTGTATATTAGACACAGTTTTTTGAAAAAAACGATCATAAGGAGCTATAGCAATAACAAGAGTATCTTCTGTAATCAAAGCGATTGGACCATGCTTCAATTCACCTGCTGCATAACCTTCTGCATGAAGATAAGAGACTTCTTTTATCTTTAGAGCTCCTTCTAATGCTAAAGGATAACTAGGACCTCTACCGATGTACAATAAAATATTACTCTTGACCAATGCATAACATAACTTTTCTATTTGTGAATAAATGTTTTGCAAAATATCAAACATCTTACGAGGAATCTCAACAAGAGATTTAACTAATTCTCCTTCTTGTTCTATATTAATATGCCCTCTTACTCTGCCAGCATAAATTGCCATAATCAACAAAACCACGAGCTGACATGTAAAGGCTTTTGTAGAAGCTACTCCTATTTCTATTCCTGCCTTAATGGGAAAGATAAAATCAGATTCTCTAGAAATACTTGATTCTGTAACATTAACAAGAGAGCCTATTTGTAAACCCTTACTCCGCATATAACGTAACGATGCCAAAGTATCTGCTGTCTCACCTGATTGAGAAATAAACAATGAAGCCCATGTCGACGAATACACGAAATCACGATAACGAAATTCTGAGGAAACATCAATTTCAACTTTTAATCCTGCTAACCGTTCAAAACAAAATTTCCCTATTAATCCTGCTAGATAAGAAGTACCACACGAAGAAATAAGAAGACCTGAGATATTCGCAAAATCATATTTAAAAATATTAGAAATTATTGTGTTATCTGACAGATTGAGATAATGACTGATAACTCTGGAAATAGATTCTGGTTGCTCGTAAATTTCTTTTTCCATGAAATGACGAAAGTCACCTTTCCCTATAAGAAGAGGAGCAATTTGTATTACCTTACTTTGTCTGTCTACTTCATGACCATGTGAATCATAAATCGTTAATCCAGAATGACGAACAATAGCCCAATCACCATCTTCCATATATGTCACTTTATCGGTCAATAAGGCAAACGCTGCTACATCCGACCCGACAAACATCTCTCCTTCTCCATGCCCAATAATCAAAGGAGGCCCCTTACGGGCAACAATAATAGAATTAGGATCATCTTCAAAAATAACAGCTATAGAATATGATCCCGTCAAACATTGCATGAGTTTTTGAATGGTTTTTTTTTTGTTTAAACCATCTTCAATAAATTTTGCTATAAGACATGCAATAACTTCTGTATCCGTATCGGTCAAAAATACTTTATCCGCAGAAAAATACTCCTTTTTCAGAAGAGAAAAATTTTCAATAATGCCGTTATGCGTAACGGCTATTCCATCAATACAGTGTGGGTGAGAATTGTTTTTATTCGGCAAACCATGCGTCGCCCAACGGGTATGAGCGATACCTATATTACCTTTTAATGGATCTTTTGCGAATTCTTTTTCTAATTCGGAAAGTTTTCCTTGAGCACGTAAACATTGAATTTTTCCATCATGAATTGTTGCCATTCCAGAGGAATCGTATCCACGATATTCAAGGCGTTTGAGTGCTTCTAAAAGACGAGTTCCTACAGATTCTTTGCCAACAATTCCAACGATGCCACACATTTTTTAAAAAACAACCTCTAATGATATATTATGAATAAACCAAAGATACTAAAAAAAATATATTATTAAAAGATATTTAGAAAAATATTACTTTTTTTTCCGCACTAATAAACTCTTATTTTCCTTGACGATTTGCCGAGATCGAGCAAAGACAAGTGAATTTTCCGGAGTATCTTTAGTAATAACACTTCCAGAGGCTATATAAGTACCCTGACCAATAGTAATAGGAGCAATTAAAGAAGAATTAGATCCAATAAAAGCATTATCACCGATATTGGTCTTAGATTTATGAATACCATCATAATTACAGGTAACAGTACCCGCTCCTATATTAACATTATCACCCATCATACTATCACCGACATAACTAAGGTGATTAATCTTACTTCCTCCTCCAATAGTAGTATTCTTGACCTCACAAAAATTTCCTATCCGAACATTTTTCTCTATTTTGCTTCCCTCTCTTAGGCGAGAAAAAGGACCAATAGCACTATTTTTACCAATATGAACACCTTCTAAATATGAAAAAGCACGTATGCGTACAGAATTTTCAATGCGGACACCACATCCGAAAAAAACATGAGGTTCAATAACTGTATCTGGCTCAATAAACGTATCATGCGAGAAAAAAACAGTTTCCGGAGCAATCATTGTCACACCTGACATCATCATCTGACGACGACAACGTAATTGCCAAATATGTTCGATCACCGAAAGTTCATAACGATTATTACAACCACGTACTTCTTGTTCTGGAGCATCAATACTTACAATACTTTTGCCATCTAATCGCGCTTTTTCAACGATATCTGTGAGGTAGTATTCTTGTGATATTTCGCTTTTCTTAATCTTAAGAAGCCAATCCATAATATGCAGACCATCAATAGCTATTAATCCACTATTACAATAATTTGTTTTCTTCTCTTCATCCGTAGCATCTTTTTCTTCACGAATAGATATTATTTCATTATTTTTTATCAATAAACGCCCATATCCCTGAGGATTATCGGCATGAAATCCAATAACTGCGATAGAATATCCTTCTGCTATTTTATCAACTGCCTCCTTTAAAGTATGAGAAGAAATAAGCGGCACATCACCATACAAGATAATAACATCATCGTACCCTCGTTTAATAGCATCTTGTGCTGTGAGAACGGCATGCGCAGTGCCTTGTTGAAAAGATTGCATGTAATACTCTACTGATAACTCAGAAGGAAAAATAATTTTTTTAATTTCTTCTGCTCCATACCCTAGAACTAAAGCAACATCTCTGATACCTGCGGCAACTATTGTGTCCATAACATAAGAAATCATAGGTTTACCAGCAATTTTCTGTAATACCTTAGAAGAAGAAGACTTCATCCGCACTCCACTACCCGCAGCAAGAACAATAGCAAGACATTTACGTTTCATTAAAACCTCATGTTCATATGTAGAATGATCAGTGCAATCACTCATAAAAACCCATTATTTTTTATTATGATATTTTAAGTTGACTACCTTTATTCAAATAGTTTTTGTTCTTATCAAAGAATTTCTATTCATGAACAATATTTTGGATCACTGCCCCAATCTTTTTGTACTTTAACAAAAAGAATAAGATGAACAGTTTGTTCTAGTATCTCTTCTATTTCTTTTTTAGCTTCCAAAGAAATCATTTTGATATTTTGCCCATTTTTACCAATTACAATCTTTTTCTGATTAGAACGCTCTACATAAATAACCTGTCGGATTAATACCGATCCATCTTTTCTTTCTTCCCATTTCTCAGTAGCCACGCAAGAAGAGTAAGGTATTTCTTTGTGCAAATATAAAAATAGTTTTTCACGAGTAATTTCTGCCGTAAAATGAAACATAGGAAGATCCGAAATCTGATCTGACGAATAGATCCACGGAGCTAACGGCAACGTCGAACATAAATAATTTAATATATCATCACATCCATGGCCTTTCGTTGCTGATACCATGAAAGTTTTTTCTATAGTGACCAGTTTATTTGCTATTGCAGATTGTTCAAGCAAACGTTCTGGTTTTACACAATCGATCTTATTCAAAATTAAAATCAATCGATCTGAACGTTTCCCTATTTCTTGGAAAAGATCATGGACATCACTTTGCAATCCACGATGACTGTCCACAACAAGGCAAACAATATCTGCATGCTTAATCGTACTCCAAGATGACCGAATCATGAGTTTATTGTATGAATTATTAGCTTTAAAAATACCTGGAGTATCCAGAAATACAATTTGCGATTCTTTTTCTGAAACAATTCCTCGTACAATTGAACGCGTCGTTTGTACCTTATGTGTCACAATGGAAACTTTTGCACCAACAAAGCGATTAACAAGTGTAGACTTGCCAGCATTAGTAGCACCAACTAATGCTACACAGCCTGAACGACTATTATCTGGAACAATATTTTCTTGTTCATTAGAAAAAATAATTTCACTCATCTCCATATTTTATGCCGATTATACCCAAATCCCTTCACGCTTCAAAATTTCTACGGCTGCTACTTGTTCTGCAGCTCTTTTTGAAAAATCTACTCCTTTAGCTGGAGAAATCCCTGACACCTCAACCATTACAGTAAAACATGGATGATGATCGGGACCAGAACGAAAAGTAACTGTATATATCGGAGTCACGCCAAATTTTGCATGCGCCCACTCTTGCAATTCAGTTTTAGCATCACGACGAATCTTTCCTTCTTTAAGAGCACGATGTTTCCAATATTTTTCCACAAAATCATTTGCAACTTCCATACCACCATCAAGATATAGAGCAGCAATTAAGCTCTCTACAACATCAGCTTGGATACTGGTGATAAAATTACAAACGTCCCTCCTAAGATCAGAGCTCACAAGAATGAAAGAAGAAATACTTAATTCCTTGGCAACTTGGGAACAAGTTTCTGCACTAACTAGAGCATTAAACCGGACAGAAAGTTCTCCTTCTTTAGCAGAATCAAAGTGATTAAAGAGTAATCTTGATATCAAAAGACCAAGAACCCGATCACCAAGAAACTCCAATCTTTCATAACTTTCTTGTGGAGAACGAGAAATACTCGAATGAGTAAACGCCTTTTCTAATAAAGACTTATCAGAAAAAGTATAGCCTATTTTTTCTTCTATGGCTGAATATTGCAATGCTGACATCACAAAATTTTAAAAAACCTATTCCAACGCATATTCGAAATCCAAAGCCAAACTTTAGCAAATGGAGTATCGTCTCCAATAGAAAAAAGAACAATACTAGCACGACCAATCAGATTTTCTTCCGGGATAAAACCAACGTCAAACCAACGACTATCTTTTGACTTATCGCGATTATCACCCATCATAAAGTAATGACCTTTTGGAACGAAAAAGTCTGAAATATTATTACTGGATGATAAAATATTTTCAGAAAGAACGTTATATGTAATACCACTATCCAATTTTTCTTGAAAAATAGGAATATTATTGCTCCAATCTTCTTTATAGTGATACGACAAATATCCTACGGCATGACGTGCAACTGGTATATCATTAATATATATAGCACCCTGCTTAAGTGATATTTTATCACCAGGTAAACCAATGACTCTCTTTACATAATCAACAGTTGGATCTTTTGGCAAACGAAAGACCACAACATCTCCTCGTCGAGGCTGTGAACCAAAAATACGCCCGCTAAAAAAATCATATGAAAAAGGAAAAGAGTATTTGGAATAACCATAAGAAAACTTATTAACAATAATATAATCTCCTACTAATAGTGTAGGAATCATCGATCCACTAGGGATAACAGAAGGCTGAAATAAGAAAGTTCGAATTAAAATAGCAAAAAACAAGGCTTGTAGGATTGACTTAAAAGTATCACTTTTATTTACATTAAAATTGTATTTCAATATCTTTTTTATCCACATATGATCTACTTTATCCTTAAATTATTGTCATCATTCAAGCAAAAAACTGCAAGATAATCTCCTCCGAATATCGTACTCATACTAGACGACTTTCTATAACAACAAACGCCTGAGCAAAAGGAAAATCATCGCTTATTGTTAAATGAATCACAGGATGATGCCCTTTTGGAACAAGAGAATAAAGCACACAAGAAGCGCGACCCGATACTGAAATATACGGTTTGCCTCCAGGAAGATTGCCAACCTCTATATCCTTCCATGAAATACCATGAGATATTCCTGTTCCAATGGCTTTAGAAAAAGCTTCTTTCGAGGCAAAACGCTTTGCATACGCAGCAGAACGATTGAAAGAAAGATCGCAAATATTTTGTTCCGACGAAGAAAAGCAACGCAACTCAAATTTCCTATCAAATTTTTGCAACAACCTCTCAATACGTCGAATATTGACGATATCACTACCTATACCCACGATCATATCGAAAATTTGTTTTTCTCCAATATAAATTTTTTTTAAAGTGAAGCACCAATGATTTTTATATCCACAGAAGTGGATCTAATAAATGGAATATATATCACTATATTCAATAAAAAAAATCTCGTTTAAATAACAAAAAAGAGAACATTAAGTATCGATTACTCTAAAAAAAACGAAGCAACTAGCAATCATCCCTTTTATCAGGAGCTACTATATTACCAATACCTTCTATAAGTTCCCCTTCTGACATCTGTTCAAAAGACAAAGATTCTGGCTTATTCCAAGTGAACTCAGAATTGTCAACTGCATTATCGGGTTCATCAACCTCAACATGTTTCTGCAGAGAATGGATAAAATCTTCTTCAAGGTCATCTGCAGACAATGTCCCACTTGCAATTTCGCGCAACGCAAGGACTGTATCTTTATCATTTTCAACAACAACCGTCGGCTTTGCACCTTGAGACAAATGCCTTGCACGATGGCTCGCTAAAAGGACAAGTTCAAATCTATTCTCTACCTTGTCAACACAATCCTCTACGGTAGTACGTGCCATTAAAACCTCGCGAAAAATTAAAAGTAACAAAATCAAAAGAAGAAAATTAACTCAATTACTACAACAAAACACTGATCATTTCAAGTTTTTAATAATAAACTTGCAGGTGTCCTTGCATCCTACGCATATTTTTAATAATAAAGCCTATGAGTATGCTCGTTTAAGTCGAACAAAATGGTTTTATTATTATTAAAGCCATTGATTTAATTTAAAACGATATCCCGATATTTAAGTTAACAAATTAGGTACAACGATTAAAAATAGGTAAATGATTTAAAATGTTCGATCCACGTGAAAAAATTGCTCTTTTTATTGACGGCGCAAATCTTTATGCTGCTTCCAAAGCGCTAGGATTTGATATTGATTATAGAAAGCTTCTTAAAGCCTTTCGATCACGCGCCAGAGTACTAAGAGCATATTATTATACTACTGTCATTGAAGATTCGGAACAACAATTCTCACCATTGCATCCGTTGCTTGACTGGTTGCATTACAACGGATTCCAAGTTGTTTCAAAGACAGCTCGAGAATTTGTAGAAGTCAGCGGAAGAAAAAGAATAAAGGCAAGCATGGATGTAGATCTAGCTGTTGATGCATTTGAGCAATCTGAAGGTGTAGAACATTCCGTGATCTTTTCAGGAGATGGAGATTTCACTCCTTTAGTCGCCGCTCTTCAACGAAAAGCAAAAAAAGTTACGATTATTTCGACCGTGTTATCCAACCCTTCTATGGTTTCTGATCAATTACGTCGCCAAGCTGATTATTTTATAGATCTTGCTTATCTAAAAAATGAGATTGCACGTGACGCACCTGAAAGTACTCAAGAAGAGAAAGAATGCACAAAATAGAGACAGAATATTAAAGAAGGAATAGTCAATGAATGAGAACGTCTTCTATTCCTTCTTAAAATTATCGTTTTCCTAAAAAGTAGTCTAAATGGGGAAAAATAATCACTTTTTTGTCAAACTACATGTGAAATTTGCCTCAACAATACGAAAGAAAATATTATTTTATGTATTCTCATAGTTGCTAACTATCCATTTTATAAAATTTTATCTACCATCATATTTAATGAACGCTCTTATTGATTAATCACGGCTTGTACAGTGAACTGGTATGATATGTTAGGAAAGAATATATTATAATCGAGATGGTATAGGAACTGTTGATGGTTTTTTGCTACTATAATAACTACCAGGCACTGGAATGAGGTTTGACTTTCTTTCATTTTTTAACGTTATATCACGCTGTTTTCGTAAACTATCATCATCACAATTACTCAAATTAACAATGCGGCTACGCGTTAAAAAATAAGGTATCTTAACAATTTCTTCACGATACTTACATCCTAAGGGCAGTACCATCGCTTTTGTGCGAACTTCTACAGTAGATTTAAGATAATCTTGGTCCATACCATTTAACGGCGCTATTCCAAGATATTCCACATGCACCTTCGACACCCCTCTTTCCTCAATGTGAAGAATTTTTGCTGCCGCATTAGAGAGATCAATAAGTCGATTATTATGATATGGACCTCGATCATTGACACGCACAACAAGAGATATACCATTATCTAAATTAGTGACACGCACATAACTCGGCAAGGGAAGTGTCGGATGAGCCGCTGTAATATACTCTGTTCCATAAATTTCACCGTTAGCAGTTAAACGCCCATGAAATGCTTTTCCATACCAAGAAGCCATGCCAACTGCAGCATATGAAATATATTGTCGAGGGATATACGATCTCCCCCTAATTAGATAAGGCTTACCTAAATAATAATAACCTCCTCCTCTAGGTACTTTTTTACCAAAAACAATACGATTACTCGCACTTACGCCGTACGTACTTTCTGGAAAATATTCAAGATTATCACCTTTATAACTCGATGAAAAACATGAACTCATTCCTAAAACAGCAGTACAAACGATATTAATCCGCAAAAGACAATAAAAATTCAACCTTATCAATCGATTCTCACTTCATAAAATCCTTAATCTACAAATATCTTTATCATCATTTTCATCACATCAGCATATAAATACAAATAAAATTGAAGCTACTGTCCTAATAATAATATAGACAAAATAAACAATGCAGAAAAAAGCATAAACCATTACTTATTCAACAGAGCAATAATATTCAACAGAGCAATAATATAATAAACTTTGGTTTTATACTTATTTCTTTAATATTTTTCCACATATTTTCGAATCGATAAATTTTTTCCATATTGAATAAAACAATTATATACTAAGAACTAAATACTCATTAAATATCTTTAAAAAAAATCCTTTAGTATATAAAAATTTTTAGAGAAAGAATTAGAATCATATAAAACAAGAAGCGGGAGAATTATTACCCAAGAAGCACAAAAGATCAATGATGAAACCAGTAAAAACAGATTGATGCTATTTTACAAAAATAGGCATAAACTCGGGCGAGAGGAACGCAAGGAATGGGTCTTTAAGAGATTAGGATATTGCAAGCTCCCACAGGAACGATTGGTGGGGAATTATTACGGTTTCTATTGCCATTTAAATTAACGCCAATGTCTATAAGTAGGTCAGTTTTCTTTGATTTACCAAACACTTCAGCTCAATTAAATAACCTCGGATAAATAACCTCGGAGTTACGATAAATCCGACAGAAATACGAACAAGATTTTTGGCTACAACCGCAGTAGCAACTGTTTATGCTCATTTGATGAACGAGTTGGCGAGTGGAAGAGATCCTGATCATTTAATGCGGAAGGAAACGAATGAGTAAGGAAACGGCGTTACGTGCCATTAGTGGTTTGTTTCCTTTTTGAACGGAACAGCTTGTCCATGAGGAAGGAGTGCCGACATCAGTCGGATCAACCGCATCACATCTTATGACCCCTTATGGCTCCGTTCAAATACGGAGCTTTATCTTCCATAATCTTGAGCCTGTCATAATAATCTGGCAATTCAGATTCTTGCTTTTTGCTTTGCATCTTCCAATTTTTCTGTTCATCGTTAGCTTTTTGCTGTTCATATTTAGCTTCTTTCTTTGAATTTTCAGCTTCTTGCTTTACAGATTTTAATTTTTGCTGTTCATGTTTAGCTTCTTTCTTTGTAAGTTCAGCTTTTTTTGTTTTTTCTTTATACGTGCAACTGATTGATCTGCTGCGCCTTTAATGTGTTGCACAGCTTCATCCCCCCAAAAAATCACAACCTGACAACAGTACAGACGATGAAATAATCAAACTAAAAATCACTTTTTTTGTATTAAGAATTATCATTCCAATGACCTCTCTAATTAAAATTCAACATATGATTGCATTCTAGAATAATATTCTACCTATTTAAATCAACAATTGAAATTTCAGTTAAAAAGAAAATGACAAGAAAGTATCCTATTAACCACAATGCGATTATAATTTAGAAGGTGCGGTAGCTATATAGATAGACGCGTGGAATCAATGACTTACCATGTCGTCAATTACTAGATTCGGGCGGTATAAACTATTGATTTTAAGAGATAAATTATAAATATTTAAACCAGCAGCTTTTGTTCAAACCAGATGAAAATGTCGACTAAATGGAAGTGTTTTTTTAGTTTAGAGAAGGTGAAAGAATACCGAAAAAAAACATGTTTGCCGTGATGTTAAAATAGGAGAATGGAAGGAAACCCCATCTACCAGTTTAGGATTGACGAATCAAGATTATGGGCAAACATTAGATGCAGAAAGAGATCGCAAAAGCGATGATCACTATATCGGAAGCCTTAAAAGGGAATGTTTATACTGCTCGTCAATTTAGACAATATTTTGATAATCAGGCAGGAATGGGTAGTGAAGCTTCTATTCAAAAAAGAATAGAATTCTTAATGTCCAAAGGATAGATCAAAATATTTAAAAATATTCAAGATTATGGCCTCCCTACTCATCGCAGTTTTAAGGGATTCATGTGTGTCAAGGACATGGACTTGCGAATTGATAATGGGGAATTGGTGCGAGTTAATCCAACAGATTATAAATGTAAATAAACAGGGAAAATTCTACCTGTAGAAAACTATGATGTTAGAACATGCTTAATGAGAAATACAATTAACCAACCTCAAAACGACGTATTAGAATGTATGAAACAGCTCGTCTTGCCCAAGAGATGAATATCCGTATTGAGATTGAAAACAGATGGGACAACATTCAGATTTGAGCCTTTAAAAGAAAAGAAGATAAAAAAACCTATTACTGATGAAAATTATTGTAGGTTATAAGAGCATGCCACCAAAATTTAGACTTCCTCCTTTGTTACGAAGGAGAAAACACGCCATGGGAAAGTAATCTATTATTTTAGAAAAAGTCACGGTCCTCGTACACGTCTACCATACCCGCATGAACCTAACTTTATGGCTGCTTATCTTTCTATTTTATCTGGAATGCCGAAAGAAAAATTTTCTCCCCCAGTGAAAAAGAAAAAACCACTTACTACCTTGAAATGGTTGATAGGTGAATACTGGGAAAGCCCATATTGGACTAGTTTATTAAGAAGACTTTAAATAAGCACTTTGCTCAAGTTATTAAAAAATCAGGGGATTTTGACTATAAAAAAATAACTTCTATGAATATTCGTGAAGGAATGACAACAAGAAAGAATACACCAGCTACAGCAATACAATTTTTGACTGCAATGCGATCTTTATTTAGATGGGCACATCAGAATGGGTACATATCAACCAACCCTTGTATTGGCATTGAAAAACCTCGTTATA